>CAZNVX010000203.1:0-4461 GCA_964576225.1 uncultured Christensenellaceae bacterium | reverse complement strand
AGGGAGAAGGAATATGCCGTCAGCATACAGGGATTCGGGAAACTGGAGCGTGCGGACGAACCAGCGGCATCGCCCGGATACATATTCTTGCCGGTGCCGTACCGCAATCCTGACGGCAGCCTGAAAGCACCATATGCCACATCCCGCTTGGAATTGCCGGATATTGTTAACCGTTACCCGCAAAGCGTTTATATTCTGGGCGGGTTCGACGCAGCCGCGAAGGCTGTGTTCAACGGACAGATTCGATATATTGATCTGTTTGCCAATGAAGCTTATTTAATCAAAAATGCACTGCTGACGGCTCAAGGGGCAGTATGCGCCTTTGAGAAGCAATCTGACACCGCGTTGTGCGACCTGACATGTATCGTAACAGGCTACGGGCGTATCGCTCGGTTTCTCTGCCGACTGCTGATGGCACACGGCGCCGGGGTGATTGCCGCGGCAAGAAAAGAGAGCGACCTTGAGCTGATCAGCGCGGAAAGAATGCGCGCCGTTCATATCAATTGCTTGCATCACATACTGCCAGAGGCGGATGTGGTATTCAATACGGTGCCCCATCATGTGATGGGAGAAGCTGAGTTGAAAGGCTTGCGTCGTGGTGCGACGCTGATGGAGCTGGCTTCGCCGCCGTATGGCGCTGATTTAAAGCTGGCCGCAGACATGGGGGTCAACGTGTGTATGGAGCAGGGGATACCGGGCAGATATTTCCCGGTTTCTGCAGCCCGGGCGATGCTGCGTGTCTTTGAAAGTGGGGTTATATAAATGAAACTCGCAGGAAAAAGAGTCGGATTTGCGATTACGGGATCTTTTTGTACCTTCGGGCTGATTTTGCCTGTTATCGACCAAATGGTCAAAGCCGGCGCTGTGGTGACGCCGATATTATCGTTTAATGCCGCAGGGCTTGACACGCGTTTTTTTGCCGCGGAGGAATTCAAGAGGGTATTGAAACAGACCACGGGAGCGGAGATCATTGATGATCTGGTGCGCGCAGAGCCTATTGGCCCCAAAAAGCTGCTGGATCTGATCATTATTGCGCCATGTACGGGCAATACATTGGCCAAACTGGCGCTGGGTGTGACGGACACGCCGGTGCTGCTGGCTGCCAAAGCCCACTTGCGGAACTCATCACCGGTGCTTATCGCGGTTTCCACCAACGATGCGCTGTCCGCCAACGCGAAAAACCTGGGCACGCTGTTGAATACGCGGCATATTTACTTTGTCCCCTATCGGCAGGATGACAGCAAAAAGAAATGCACATCCATCGTGGCGGACATGGAGATGATTATAGCGGCAGCAGAATCTGCGCTGGACGGACGGCAGATCCAACCAGTGATGCTGGAACCAAAATAGGGATAAATGCGGCTTCGTGCGCGGATAATAATATCAGCAATTTTATTAAGAGGCCGCTATGCAGAATAATGATACCGACCAAAACCCGCTGCCGGAAAACAGCAATAATAAACAGGGCCCTGAAATAAGGGAATTCGGCGCGCCGCTCACCCAGTCGCCGGTACAAACGGTCAGCATCATCGGGCAGATAGAGGGGCACATGAATCTGCCGCCGCAGAACAAGACGACCAAATACGAACATGTTCTGCCTCAACTTGTGATGATCGAGCACGATCCGAATGTCAAGGCGTTCATCATACTCATCAACACGGTGGGCGGCGATGTCGAGGCGGGGATGGCGTTGGCCGAAATGATCGCAGGCATGAGCAAGCCAAGCGTATCGCTGGTGCTCGGCGGCGGCCACAGCATTGGCGTGACGCTCGCAGTGTCGGCCCGATACTCCTTTATTTCGCCATCCGCAAGCATGACGATTCACCCGATCCGTATGAGCGGTGTGATAATCGGCGTGCCGCAAACCTATGACTTCTTTGAGAAGATGCAGCGGCGCATTGTGGATTTTGTGTGTGCGCATTCACAAATCAGCGAAGACAAGTACCGTCAGCTGATGACGCTGACAGGCGAAATGGCCAACGATGTGGGCACCGTGCTGGTGGGTCAGGAGGCTGTGGACTGCGGCATCATCAATGCGGTGGGCACGTATGGGGACGCAACCAGTAAAATCAAACAACTGGCCGGTCTGACTGAGGGCTGATGCGCATGCAAGACGACTTATAGGTATGCGAAATCTTTTATTGCTCAAGCGCACACAAAAAGCATGCCTCGGTTTTGTGCTTGTATGATTGAGAAAAGCCAGCCGGAGGCACCATAATGCATTTAGACAAAGCTCTGCTGGCTGTTTGTTTGAACAGACGTTGTGCAGCCCGCCAATTAACTGCGCTTGTTGGAAGCCTGATGATTGTATAATTTCCTCGGTATGGTATAATGAGTATCGAGGTGACAGGTATGCCAAGGGGCAGGAAGGTTGGCCCAAAACCCAGAAGAACAAGCAAACCGCTTGGAGAGATTGCCGGCGTTATCATTATCGCGATCGGTGTGTTTTTGCTTGTCAGCGTTTATATCAAAACAGATACCGGTCTATTGGGCGGCGCGCTCCGGGATGCTCTGTTTGGCCTGTTTGGTGTGTTTACCTATATCATGCCGATTGCTCTTGTCGTGCTTGGCATACTGATTATTGCTGCGCGCAACAAACGGGTGAACAAGGGAAAGGCGGCGCTGATACTGCTGCTGATTATTTCGGCATTTTCGCTTACGCATACCTTTTGGCTATCACGGCTGAACTTAAAGGACGGCTTTTTTTCGTATGTGACTGATTCATTTCTGCTGGGAATGGAGGAAGGAACGGGAGCGGGTGCTTTCGGATGCCTTCTGATCTATCCCGTCAACCTCCTGATCGGTGAAATTGGCTGCATCATATTTTTTGTGACTACGCTGCTGGCGTCGATATTGGCTTTGACCAATCTGTCCATTAAAAAAATGGGAAGCAGCGTGGCTCTGGCGGGCAAAAAAACGGTGGAGAAAGCGCGGGAAACCGTGGAGGAGCGAAAAAGACGGCGGTTGTATATTGAGGACCTTCGCGGCGAGGAGACCGAAGAGATAGGAATCAAGGAGCCTGAGATCCTCGGGGCAGACAGCTTCCGTCGGCGCAGGCACGTGTCCTATTTTGACGATGAGCTATATGACGAGGAAGGTCTGGATGGCGAAGAATACCCGCTTGAGATGCCGCCCGTGATTCAGGCGTCAGACGCTCCGCACGGGCTGACGATCGACCATTATGAGGCGTTTGGAGCCGAAGATTCTCATTTGGCACCTGATCAGAACGAAGAGCCCGCGCGCAAGCGGCCCAAGGCGAAAAAAGCCTATTGCATACCGTCGGTGACGATGCTGTCCAAGGCGCCGGAGAGAAGCCGTTCGTCCAGCATGGACGAGCAAAGGATGAACGCAAGGCTTTTGGAAGAGGTGCTGGCCAACTTTGGTGTGGAAGCCGAGGTCGTCCACATCGTCAAGGGCCCCGTGGTTACACGCTATGAGCTGCGGCCCGCGCCGGGTGTGCGCGTCAAACGGATCAAGGAGCTTGAGAGCGACATCGCGATGAACCTTGCGGCCAAGACCGTTAAAATCGAGGCGCCGATTCCGGGCAAGGCGGCTGTGGGCATCGAGGTGCCCAATTCGGATGTGACATTTGTGCATCTGCGTACGCTGCTGGAGTCGGAAGAGTTTAAGAAAGCGCCGTCACCGCTGACGTTTGCTCTTGGGAAGGACATCGCGGGAAAGAATTATTATGTGGACATCACCAAAATGCCGCATATACTGATTGCCGGCGAAACGGGTGCGGGCAAAAGCGTGTGCATCAACTCTATGCTCACCAGCCTGCTGTTTAAATCGACGCCGGATGACTTAAAGCTGGTGCTGATCGATCCTAAGGTGGTGGAACTGTCGGTATTCAAATCGATACCGCATCTGCATGTGCCTGTGGTGACGGAGCCGAAAAAGGCGGCCGGCGCGCTCAATTGGGCAGTCAGTGAAATGACCACGCGCTATAAGATGTTTGCCGAGAAAGGCGCCCGAAACATTGCAAATTTTAACGAAAAAACGGCTGACACGCAGGAGCCGACGCTGCCGCGCATCGTGGTGGTGATCGACGAGCTGGCAGAGCTGATGATGGCGGCGCCGCGCGAGGTGGAGGATTCCATCTGCCGGATCGCGCAGCTTGGGCGCGCGGCGGGTATTCACCTGGTCGTGGCCACGCAGCGTCCCTCAGTCAATGTGATCACGGGCGTGATTAAAGCCAATATCAGTTCGCGTATTGCGTTTAAGGTGAACTCAGGGGTCGATTCGCGCACGATACTTGATCAGAACGGCGCGGAAAAGCTGCTGGGCAACGGCGACATGCTTTATCACCCGACCGGCTCACCGCGGCCGATAAGGCTGCAGGGTTGCTTTGTGTCGGATGACGATATCGAGGCGGTGACCGGATTTGTTTCGGTTGCGGACAACGTTTATGACGAAGAGGCGGTTGCCGGCATCAACATGACAGGCGAGGACGAAGTTCCG
>CAZNVX010000202.1:0-6016 GCA_964576225.1 uncultured Christensenellaceae bacterium | reverse complement strand
CTGAGCCTTGAGGAAGTCGCCAAAATCATGGCGGAGCACGGCTATGAAATGATGGAGATCCCGGCGTACAGCGGCTGCGAGCAGTTTGGCTGTGATGAGATATTAAAGCCCGGCAAGGCCGCTGCGCTGAGGAAGATGCTGGCCGGTTACGGCATCGAGATTTCCGGCCTTTCCAACCATGCGGATTCGCTGCTGATCTTAGGCCCGCATACCGAGGACACCGATAAGCTGTGCCCCGGCACCAAAGAGGACAAAGTCAAGTATGGCATTGAGAATCTGTTAAAGACGGTGCAGGCCGCAAACGCGCTGGAAGTGCCAGTTGTCAACGGCTTTACCGGTGTGACCAACTGGGGGCGTTACTTCCCGTTTCCCAGCGCGGATGGCTGGGAGAAGATGGAGCGCGAGTTTACGGAAGTGTTCGGGCCGCTCATGGATAAGTTCAAAGAATATGGCGTCAAGTTCGCCGTGGAGCCGCATCCCAACAACATGATCTATGACATACATACGGCAAAGCGTGCCATCGAGCTGCTGGACGGGCATCCGAGCTTCGGCTACAACTTAGACCCCGCCAACATCATTTATCTGGGCCTTAAGGTTGAGAACTTCATTGATGAGCTGGGCGACCGCATATTCCATGTCCACGCCAAAGACGGCGAAATTGTGGCGCATAACATAGAGCGCGGCGGCATATTGATGCAGGGCGACTGGCAGCGGCTGGATCGCGCATTCCGGTTCCGCATTCCCGGCTGGGGCAGCGTGCCGTGGAAGAAGGTGATCACCGAGCTGGCGATGGTGGGGTATGACTACGTTTTAAGCTACGAGCACGAGGACGTGACGATGAGCGTGGGCGATGGTGTGGAGAAGGTGTCGGCTTACTTAAAGCCGCTGATCATCAAGGCGCCGTATGAGGGCCGCCGCGACAAGATTTTCAACAACCCGAGAGACTGATTGGGAGGTGTATGATGGCTGAAATGATGAAAGCCCAAGTGGTCAAAGCGCCCTACCAGATGGAGTACACAGAGGTGCCTGTTCCGCAGATCAGCGAGGATGAAGTGTTGATCAAGATCAAGGTGTGTGGTATTTGCGGCTCTGACTGGAGTATTTACACGGGCAAATATGCCGCCGACAAACTGCCGATGATTACCGGACACGAGTTTTGGGGCGAAGTGGCCAAGGTGGGCAAGAATGCCAAGGGGCTTAAAGTGGGGGACCGCGTGGCGGCCGACATCTGCCTGACCTGCGGCACCTGCTATTTCTGCCGCCGGGGCGACGGCCTGTTGTGCGAAACGTTCACGCAGCTCGGTATCCACACGGACGGCGGCTTTGCCGAATACCTAAAGGTTCCGTGGAAAAACTGCTATAAGCTGCCCGATGATATGGATGAATATACCGCCGCGTTTGTGGAGCCGCTGACCGCGGTGATCCACGCGGCCCAGCGCATGGACGCCAAGATCGGGTCATCGGTTGCGGTGATTGGCTGCGGGCTTGGCATACTGCACGGCGCGCTGGCGAAGGCGCGGTCGTGTGCACCTGTCATCGTAATCGGTGACGATGCCGCGCGGCTGGCAACAGCACAGAAAATGGGCGCCGACATCACAATCAACATCAACGAAGTGCCCGATGTGGTGGCAGAGGTCAAGAAGATCACCGGCGGCGTCGGCGTAGACTACGTGATCGAGGCCGTCGGGTCTACGGCGACCTATGAACAGGCGTTTAAGATGCTGCGGCGCGGCGGCAAGGTGGAGGCGTTTGGCATTGCGGCGCAGGGTCAGACGGCTGCGCTGGAGCCGTACGAATTTGTGCTGGGTGAAAAGAAGGTGAGCGGGTCGTGCGCGGGTATCGGCAACAACTGGGGCGAGGCCATCACGCTGCTCAAATACGGCATCATTGATCCCAGGCCGATGTTTTCCATGGCGGTGCCGCTTGCCGAGCTGGAAACCGCGCTCAAGGAGATCAGGGAACAAAACAGCTTGGTTAAGGTGTTTGTTTGCCCCGAGCTCAAAGAGCGCATATATTTCTGACAGAAAGGCATGGGCTGCTCCAAACGGGGGCCCTCAAATTGTATGATTGTCACGGTGACACTAAACCCGGCGATGGACAGGCTTTTGTTTGTGGATGGGTTCGAATTTAATGTGGCCAACAGAATCTATCGCCGGGAAAACTGCGTGGGCGGAAAAGGCACGCATGTGTCGGCAAACCTTGCCTGCCTAGGTGAGAAAAGCATCGCCACCGGCATTGCGATGGGCCCGACCGGGCGGCAGATTATCAGGAGCTTGGAAGCGCTGGGTGTGGAGTGCGATTTTGTCTTTTCGGAGCAGGGTGAATCGCGCACCAATTATATACTGCTGGACGGCGGGACCAGCACGCTGATCTGCGAAAGAGGCCCGGAGGTGCCGGGCGATGTGCTGGAGACTTTTACACGCCGCTACGACAGGCTCACAGACAGCGCGCAATACGTGATTATTTCAGGTGACGCATCCAATTTGGCTTTCGGCGCGGGGTTTTCGCTTCAGGACAAAATGCTTGACATCGCGCAATCGAAAGGTGTGCGCGTGGTGCTGGACAGCGCAGGCGCGTCGCTTAAGGCGGGCGTGCAGAGAAAGCCGTATCTGATCAAGCCCAATGCGGAAGAGCTGGCCGAGCTGACTGGCCTGCCGACGGACACGGATGAACAGATCATTTGTGCGGTACGCAGCCTTGAGGCCTTCGGCATTGAAATCATTGCGGTATCGATGGGAAGCCGCGGCAGCATTGTCAGGTACGGGAATCGCGGCTACCGTGCGGGTATCGCCAAGGTGGAGGCCGTCAACACGGTGGGGTGCGGCGATGCTTATCTGAGCGGCCTGGTGTACGCGATTCAAAACGACTATCCGGCTGAACGCGCGCTGGCGCTGGCTGCGGCCTGCGGTGGTGCTGAGGCGTTAAACCCGCTGTCAGTCGGTTTTGACAAAGGCACGGTGCAACAGCTTTGCGGCCAAATAGAAATCAAGGAATGGGAGATTTAGCTTGAAGTATATGGAAGAGCGCAGGAAGCTCCTGCAAATTGCAACGGATCTTTGGGAACGGCGGCTGACCAACGCGGCGGGCGGCAACCTTGCGATGCGTGTGGATGACAACCGCGTGCTGCTTTCGCCGTCCATGATGAGTGAACACAAGCACTGCCGTATAAGTATTGAAGAGCCGCTGCTTATTGACTACGACTGTAACATACTGGAGGGTACCGGCGCTTTCTCACGCGAGGGACGGATGCACGCGCTGATTTTAAAGAATATACCCGAGGTGGGCGGCGTGATCCATGCCCATCCGTTTTATACAATGGTTTACGTGGCCGCGTGCAAACCGATACCCCAGGTAACCGAGGCCACGCTCAAAATGGGCGAAACGGGGCTTATCCATCAGGCAAAGGCCTACAGCATGGAGCTGGCAGAAAACGCATATGAGTATTTTATGCCCAAGCGTGAGCAGCTCAAAAAAACGGGTCTTTGCGGCTTGCTGCCGTATCATGGCACCGTGGCTGTGGGCAAGCATATTGAGCAGGCGTTTTCCGTCGTGGAGCGCGTTGAAGGAGACGCGGTCTGCAATCTGCTGGGGAAACTGATTTAATTTGAAAGCATGAGCAAGAAAAGCGTCATCGTATGCGATATCGGCGGTTCCAGCGCGCGGGTTTTTGACGCGTCTTATAAGGGCGGTCTGCTTTCCCTCCGCGGGCTGCATCGATTCGCTAATAAGCCGATCTGTGTTGGCGGCAGCCTCTACTGGGATATATTCGCGCTGTACGACGGCTTAAAGCAAGGCATCGCAGCGGCGGGACAAGAAGCCTTGTCTTTGGGCATTGATTCGATGAGCAACGACTTTGTGCTTTTTGACAAAACGGGAACGCTGATTGAGCCGCCGCACACCTACAGAGACGCCCGTACGGTGGGCATGCTGGAGGAGATGGACAAACACATCTCGCGGGATGAGCTGTATCTTCGCACGGGTTTGCAGTTTAACCGCATGAATTCTCTGTACCAATGGCTGTCTTTGGTACGCCAGCGGCCAGAAATTCTTGATGTGGCCGACAGTCTGCTTTTTATCCCTGATGCGCTGATGTTTTTCCTGAGCGGGGAGATGGTCACCGAATACACACTGGCCAGTGTGTCTCAGGGGTATAACCCGACGTCAGGCAGCTGGGATACGGCGCTGCTTAACAGCATCGGTTTTCCCTCTCGGGTACTAAAAACGATTGTTCAGCCGGGTAACCGGGTGGGAAGGCTGTCCCGTCGGGTTTGCAATGAAATATCGGCCGGGGCGCTGGCGCTGACCACGGTCGGCGAGCACGATACGGCTTCCGCTGTGGCCGCCGTGCCGAGCCGGGCGCCCCGTTTTGCCTATATCAGCAGCGGCACATGGTCCATCGTGGGCACTGAGACGGCCGGCCCGCTGATCAACGAGAGAAGCCGCCGCCATGGCCTGGCGAATGAAGGCGGTGTCTGCGGGCGGATCCGGCTGCTTAAAAACGTGATGGGGCTTTGGATACTGCAGGAGTGCCGACGGTACTGGCAGGAGCGCGGCGCTGATTACAGCTACGCCGCTCTGGTGGAGCTGGCGGCGCGATCCTCGTGGGAGAAGAGCTTATTCGACCCGGACGATGAGCTTTTCTATCAGCCGGGGCCGATGCCGGAGCGGATCGCCGAGGTCATGCAATCCCGGGGAAAACAAGCCCCGCGTGAAGCCGGTGACGTTGTGCGCTGCGTGCTATTGAGCCTGGCATGTAAATACCGCTACGTGCTGGAATGTATTGAATATGCCTGCGGGTATGAGCTGCCCGTCATCCATATCGTGGGCGGGGGTTCTGCCAATGCGCTGCTGAACCAGCTGACCGCGAATATCACCGGCAAACCCGTTTACGCGGGACCGTCTGAGGCCACGGCATTGGGCAATGCCATGCTCCAGTTTATGTCTTTGGGTGAGTTCGCGTCATTGGACGAAGCAAGAAGCGCCGTGATTCGTTCGGTGGAACTGAGAGAGTTTCTGCCGGAAGGCACGGACAAATGGCGTGATCTGTATGAAACGTACAGACGTGAGATCGGTCTGCTGGCTGTGGAATAAGCTGAGAGAGCATCTGCAGCGCTGTTGTATATTGGGAGGCTGATACCAGACGGTCATAAGGTGCTCTCACCATTCGCTGATTGTTTCGGGAGATTTCCACCGCAGCTGCGGCAGCCCAGCCGCGTGTTTGGCTGGCAGACAACCGAGTTGTTAAGGCTGCGGATCAACATATAAGTTTCCTCCATCATATTTTATTCGGTCAGAGCTCCGCGCCGGGGCTCCCTTTTTTGTCCACGGAAGATACATGTCATGTTGTCCTTAATGGAAATATATAGTATAATAATCAAACAGGAAATATTTTGTCATCTTACAACTGTTTGCTGGGGGATAAGCTTTTGATTGTCTACAGGGGCGCTGTGATTACCTGTGACCGGTATAATACGGTGGCGACGTATCTGGTGGAGAACGCCGGCAGGATATTGTTTGTCGGGGACGCTCTGCCGGAGCCATACCGCGGCCTGCCCGTGACAGAGCTTGGGGAGAAGGCTCTGCTGCCGTCATTCGCGGATACCCATCTGCACTTTGCCAGTTTTGCATTATTCAACGGGTGTCCGGACTTATCGGCTGCACAAAGCAACGCGGACATCACACAAATGCTCAAATCCCATGCCGCACAAACAGAGCGCAATATCATCATGGCGTACGGCGCATCGCCGCTTGCTGTGAAAGAGCGGCGGCTGATCAGCCGCGCGGAGCTGGACGCGGTTTCATCCGACAAGCCGGTGATGGTCGTCAACTATGAGGGACACAGCTGTATTGTGAATCAGGCCTTGATGGACCGTATGCCCAAGCGTGTCGGCGCGCTGCGTGGTTATAACGCTGAGACGGGCGAGATGAAGCAGGAGGCTTTCTATGCGGTCAGCGATTTTTCAGCGCATTCTGTCTCTTCGCTGTGGCTGATAAAGAGCATGGCGGACTCGGTGGA
>CAZNVX010000201.1:0-6035 GCA_964576225.1 uncultured Christensenellaceae bacterium | reverse complement strand
AGGACGCTTCTTTTAAATCGGACTTTTTGTTGATTGACAGCGCCCATGACCAGAAATGCGAGTAAATCTGCGTTTTTCCAGGCGGCAAGGGCGATGTGGTCCACGCTATATTCCCATGCTCTTGTGATCCGCCCACAACATTCTGATACCAGCCCATGTTATCGGCGCAATAGAGCATGGCCGCCTTTCTGCCGCCCAAATCCGCCGCCGCTTTATACCAGGTGTATGTCCGCCAGTCGGGTGCGCCGCCTGTTTTGATGCATTTGACCCAGAAATCGGTCATTTCCACGGCTTCTTTCGAATTAACCTTTGCCACAAGCCTTCCGTTTTCGATTTCAAAATCCTTGGCGCCCCACATGGAATACATCGACATGTACGAGGTATGTATCGTGGACCATTCGTTGGTGCCGCGCAAGGCCAGAGCATACGTGCCCTCGCCTTCAAATCCGTTTAATATCTCACAAAGCCTGAGCAGCTCATCCGTCGTTTTGGGCGCCTTGAGTTTGAACTTTTTAAACACGTCTTCGTTGTACATGAGGTTGTAGACCTCGCATCCAAGAGGCATAGACCACAACGGGCCTTCTCCCATCTGGTGGCCGAATTTTATATCCCATCTGAAAGTGTCCAGCACATTGGGGAAAAAATCATCTATATCATAATCGGAAGCCGTCAGAGAAGCATCGCTGATCAAATCATCCAAAGGATACACGTAATCATAGGGCACATACTCCCACAGCTTTGTCGGCCCTATCATAAAAACGTCAGGGGATGCCGTCCTGCTGTCCAGGTTGGTGTTCAGCTTCTCAAAATAATCCGTCTCCGGGGTGATCGAGTACTCGACCTTAATACCCGTCAGTTCTTCAAACTCAGGTATTTTACTGATAATGGCCTCGGCATACGGGTGCTGACTGAGCGCTATGAGAATGGTCTCACCCTTATAAGCCTGCCAGTCAATATTCGACGCCTGTTCACCGCCGGCACATCCCAACAAAGAGGAGGCCACCAAAACGATTACCAGAATCATTACGCCGATTCTTTTTTTGATGATGCTTTTCAATTCGATCCTCCCAAAGGATGCTGACCAATCGACAATTTGTTTTCACTCATATCATATCGAATACTGCGAAAAACTTAAAGGCTCATGTTTATTTTTTCCATAGTATTTTTTTATATTATGTTTTTGTTTGTTGCGAATTTTAATGAAAATAGATTATAATATAAATAAACAATATTAATTATTATTGGTTCATGCTAATCAGTAAGTTCAGGGAGCATCCAATTTCATGCTTAAAGTATTGATTGTAGACGATGAGTTCCTGGTCCGCGTCGGTTTGGAATCCACCATACCATGGGAAAGCTACGGCTTTAAAGTCGTGGGTTCCGCACGGAACGGCAAGGAAGCCATTCCCCTGTTCCAAAAACATGACCCCGATGTGCTGCTCACAGATATCCGTATGCCATTGATGGGTGGTCTTGAGTTGATTGAGACATTGAAGAAAATGAAACCCTCTTTGGTTGCGGTGATCATAACGCATTATGACGACTTTAATTATGCCCAGGAAGCTTTAAAACTCGGCGCCAATGATTATGTGCTGAAAACGGAGCTTTCACCTGAAAACCTCGTCAAAACCATAAGAAAGCATATTGACAACGATTCAATAAACAGCCATACTGCGTCTTCCCATCCGGCAGATCCATTGCTGTATGATTTAAATTCGCATGATGACTTGATGCAAATACAAAAATATACCGAAGCGTTTCTTTCGGACAGGCCGTTTGCGGCGTTAATTATAAAGCTGTATTATCGCCTGCAGAATGAAGATAAAAGAGGTAATTTTGATTTAATAAGGGCCTTTGATAATATCTCGTCAAATGTCCCTTTTACCGGATTCAACATGAAAACCTTTTCCTGTGCAGACAGAGAGGTTTTGTATGTATTCGATTTCGAGCACCCTTTTTCTCCCGAGAATCCCGATGATCCGCTGCTTGATTATATCAAACTGCTGCGCGAGAATATTGATCTTTATCTTGATATTGATACATTGGTTGGCTTAAGCTCTGTGCATACGTCCGCCCACAAATTGCAAAAAGCCATTAATGAAGCGCGACTAAGCCTCAAAATGTCTTTTTTTAGATCTTCAGGCGTTGTCCAGTACACTTCGGATATGGCCAGGGTCAACACCCCTTCTCCCCAATTTGATGCCGCTTTTTTGCGGCAGAGCATCATCGCCGGCGATTATAATATTAACAACTATATACAGAATATTCTCGCTCAACTGAAAAGCGCACAAAACATGGACAGCGCCAAGATCATGTACACTGAGCTGCTTGACCTGGCCAACGAGTTGTCGGAACAGCAAAACAACAACCTTCGTTTTGGTTTTGATTTCGAAGATTTCCCAGGATTCGAATCTCTCAAGGAATATATCACAAGCATGTTCAATCAGTTGGTGCAGTCAAAGAGCATGCCATATTCTTTTATCATCTCGCGGTGCATCAAATATATTGAAGACAACTATATGAACAATATCAGTCTATCTGACTTGGCAGACTACACACACAAAAGCAAAAGCTATTTGTCAACCCTGTTCAAGATGGAGACGAATGTGAATTTCAGTACCTTTCTGATCAATTACAGGATTGAGAAGGCAAAACTGTTATTAAAGGAATCCGACAGCAAGATATATGAGATTGCCGAACAGGTGGGGTTTAATAATCCGTATTACTTCAGCAAAGTATTTAAGGATATAACCGGCTTAAGCTGCAAGACCTACCGCGACAAACATTACAGGGGCCGGAGCAAATAAAATGATGAACTTTTACTCAATCAAATTCAAAGTGTTTATGAGCATTTGTTTTATCGTTGTTTTATCAATGAGCGTTCTTGCTTTTATCAACAACGAGTTTATTTTTTCCAAGCTGACAGAGTATGAATTGGACAATGCCGTTTCCAAATCCGTTGAAACCAAAAAAAGCATTGAATACATACTTGATTTAATCCAAAATACCTCTTCGCTGCTGTGTAACAACAAAGACATTATCAACGGGCTTACCGACAAAACCAACGTTGATGAAGAATACAGCATAAACCGGATGCTGCGCAATGTGTCGGGTATCCAGCCCCAGATCAATGGCATCTATATCGTTGGCCTTAATGGGAAAGTCTTCTCCAGCATCCCTTTTAAGCCAGAAGCCAGCATTTTGGAAAAGCTCGATTATATGACAGGCGACGACGGCCAGTATTCAGATATTTACCGCGAAAGCGGTAACGAGCAGGCCATAAGCATCTCTTATTACAACAAAATCCGCCGATACGGTGTCAAAATCGGGACGCTTATTATCGATATAGACTACAACAGCTTAAGAGACGCGTTCGCAAGAACCTCGATAAAAAATGACGAAAAGGTATTCGTTGTCGACAAGCAAGGCGGCGTATTGTTCAATTTCCCCAACTATGTCAAGCTTGAGTCCATACTTGAAAACAATCCGGAAATACTCGAACGCCAGGAAGTTCAGATAGAAACTGAGGTTTTCGGACTGGAAAGCATTATCGTCACCAGCCTGATAAAAAATGCGGAATGGCGTATTGTAAGAATTATTACCAAAGAGAAAGTCTATGCGGATACCGAAACACTCAAATCCGTATCATTGTTGATATCCGGTATTTTTGTGGTACTTACGTTAGGCCTATCCCTTGTTCTAACGACATGGTTAACCAAGCCTTTAAAAGAGCTCAAGAACAAAATTCAATACGTGGAGAACGGAAATCTTGATATTAATGTGAAGGTGAACAGCCAGGATGAGTTCGGCCAGCTCAGCCAGTCTTTTGACAATATGGTGGTCAAATTAAAAGACTACATGGACAAAGAGTTCAATGAACAGAAAAAGAAATCCGACATGAAATTTCAGATACTTCAAAATCAGATCAATCCCCATTTTCTTTACAATACGCTGGATTCGGTAAAATGGCTGGCGACGATACAGAATGTCCCCAATATATCAGAGATGGTCACGTCATTGATTAATCTGCTTCGCTATAATCTTTTGGATACCGACAGGCTGACCACACTTGCGGAAGAGATCGAAGGGGTCAAAAACTATATCGTGATACAAAAATACAGATATGGAAATATTTTTACGGTGTCATACAATATCCCAGAGAATATCATGTCCTGCAAAATACTTAGGTTTATATTGCAGCCTATCGTCGAGAACGCCATTTATCATGGTTTCGAAAACCTCTCAAAGCAGGGCGCCATCGTCATCAATGCCCATCAATCCGAACAGAACCTGATCATCGAAGTGATGGACAATGGTTCCGGACCGGGTATTGATAACATTGGTGAGAATATCGTCTATAAACGAAGCGATAGTTTCACCGGAATCGGGCTCAACAATATCCAGGAACGTATTCAGCTCTATTTCGGATCCCAATACGGCTTAAAGCTGTCCGCAGGCAAAAATAATAAAGGAACACTCGTCACCATCACTGTTCCTTTTATCATGTGAGATTAGACCTCAACGCACGGGTTGCTTCATCACAGTCTTGAGCTGCTGGTATATACTAAGATATTGCTGATAGTTTTCCTCATATTTGCCGTATTCGTTCAGATCCGGGTCCACTGTTGCCGAGACCTCGACCATGTTTTGCACCGCTTCACCAAAGCCCTGATAACCGCCGCTGCCCATGGCGCATAGTATGGCACACCCCAATATCCCTGCATTGGCCGAGTTCTTTGTCAGAAGGATTGGTTTTTGGGTCACATCCGAGATGATCTTCATCCAAACCGGGTTTTTAATGACGCCGCCGCTTGCCACGATGTTGTCGATATCAAGATCGGCCTGTTTGATCGTATCGATAATATTCTTTGTCCCAAAGGCCACGCCTTCCAGAATCGATCGGAATATATGGGCTTTCGTATGGCTTAATGTCAGCCCGTATATAACCCCCTTTGCCTTCGGATCCTTATAAGGCGTGCGGTTGCCCTGAAAATAGTCCAGAGTAATCACGCCGTCGCTGCCCGGCTGTATTTTTTTTGCCTCTTCGGTCATTGCCAGATATCCGTTTTGGGCTGTGATACCGAATTCGCGCAGGAACCACTTTGTGATGGATCCTGCCGACACCTGTCCCCCCTCAAAGCAAAACAGCCCGGGAACAACAGGATCGTTATAAGGGCCCCATATTCCATCCAGAAACACAGGCTGCCTGGAAAAAGCCAGATGCACAAAACTCGTGCCCATCACAACGCACATTTCGCCCGGCTTGTATATGCCAAGACCCAGCATCGCCACATGCGCGTCCGTCCCCCCCTGATACACCATCAGGTTAGCGGGCAGTGAATACCTCCGGGCCAGCTCCTCGCGGATGCGCCCGACAGGTTCGCCGAGCTTCAACACATTTTTGCACAGCTTTGTGCTGTCAATCCCGATGCTGTCATAATAATCCTCAACCCATTCGCCGAAATCCTTCACATAATTGGCCTTGCATGTGGCCTGGCAGATCGAGGAACACCATTCTCCGGTCAGGTAGTGGTTCATGTAATCGAGCAGTTCAACAAACCGATACATGGAATCGTATATTTTAGTCTGGTGCTTTTTCAGCCACAGCATTTTGGGCATCATCCACTCAACCGATACCTCGCCGCCGCAGTATTTGAGCACTTCGTGTTTTTGGCCATTGATAAACGCGGCTTCGTCCTTGGCGCGGTTGTCCATCCACAGAAGGGCTTCATACAGATGGTTCCCGTCCTTATCCACCGGCAGCACTGTTGACGATGTGGTGCACAGGCTCAGGCCTTGAATACTGCTGATGACACGCTGGTCAACCTGGCTGATGCACTGCGTCATAGCCTCGTCAAAACGCTTGAGCCATTCGTCAGGATCCTGAGCCGCCCAGCCAGGCGCCGGGTACCGTGTTGGGTATGCCGCTTCGCAGGATGCAAGAACGTTTCCTTTTGCGTCCACAATGCCGCACCGTACGCTTTGCGTGCCAAAATCCACGCCAATATAGCAACCATTCGTACTGCCCATGTTAC
>CAZNVX010000200.1:0-6059 GCA_964576225.1 uncultured Christensenellaceae bacterium | reverse complement strand
AAGCTCAATCCAGTCCGGCTGCCCGAACACAGGGTCAACCAGAGAATTGGAATTCGAGCTGACCACTTCTGAAATAATCAGGCCGTTGGGACTGCCGCCGCTGTCTCCCGGTGCGGATACCTCCACGCTGCAGCCTGCCGTCATCGCCAGCATGACAGATAAGCCAATCAATATCGTAAGCGTTAATAATCTATTTCCCATACCGTTCCTGCTTTTTCCGCCGTATTGCTGTTTTGATGCATCGGCTCTTAAATACTCTGTCTATTATAGTCCCTTTGTGCAGATTTAACAAGAATATAACATAGATTCGAAGGCCACATGGAGCTTTTTTCATGTCACGCGCCCATCATGAACAGTCTCCAAAGCGATTCACCACGCCGTCCACTTCTCATAAACCAACTATGAATCCATGTTGCAGAGCTCATACAGGTGTTTGCAGCCTCCGTAAAAAAGAGATACAATAAACCGATGTTGGTTTTTCGCGCAGCCATACACAAGACCTTTTTGGAAGCGCTGCTTTGGGACGTTTTAGCATCACATTTTGTTCCGTTCAATCTCTTCAATACAAGGAGTGCCGTATGATTTATCCAGAACACTGCATCATGACTTACTCGCGTGTGCTGATGGATCCGCTGGACGCGCGTCCCAATCAAATATTGATTGAGGATATTGCCCACTCGCTCTCTCTGATGACGCGCGCCAACGGTCACTTCCGTCAGTTCTATTCTGTGGCGCAGCATTGCGTGAATTGCGCGCATGAGGCGCAGCGCCGCGGGTTCCCGAAACGCCTTCAGCTGGCCTGTCTGCTGCACGACGCGGCGGAAGCATACATTGCGGACATCCCCCGTCCGGTCAAGCATCGGCTCACCGGTTTTGCCGAAATCGAAGAGCGCATTACCGGCGTCATATTCAAAAAGTTTGGGCTGGGGGAGCTGTCAGACGATGAATGGGCCGCTGTGAAGAGTGTAGACGATGCATTGCTGCACGCCGAGTTTGAAGCGCTGATGGGCATACGGATATACAAGACGGCTCCGTTCGTTTCCATGACGCACGATTTCTCCCTGCAGGACATGGAGGACGTCTTCCGCTCGTTCATTCGTCTGTTCCGCGCTCTGACCGAGCCGGCCGGTGAAACAGACAGCCGCAAAGTGGTGGGCGTGGACGGCTGCAAGAGTGGGTGGGTCGCCGCCGCGCTGTCGGGAGACCGGCTTGACATTGAGGTTTATAAGAATATCTCGGAGGTGCTGGCGGCGCATGCGGACGCTGAACGCATTCTCATCGATATTCCCATCGGTCTGCCTGAAGGTGCGGATGACTTGCGTCCGGACGCGCAGGCAAGAGTGATGCTCAAGGGAAAGGCCTCCAGCGTGTTCAACTGCCCGTGCCGTCAGGCCGTATACGCGGATCCGGGAGATGCGTCCGCGGTCAACAAGGCGGTGCTGGGCAAGGCGCTCTCCGCCCAGTCCATCGGTATCATTCCAAAAATTCGCGAGGTGGACGAATGCCTCGCCGCGCACCCTGAGCACCTCACCCGCGTTTACGAAAGCCATCCGGAGCTGGTGTTTGCAAAACTTTCCGGCGCACCCGTTGCGGAAAAGAAGCGTG
This sequence comes from uncultured Christensenellaceae bacterium, assembly GCA_964576225.1. GTDB lineage: Bacteria > Bacillota > Clostridia > Christensenellales > SZUA-584 > SZUA-584. The sequence goes on along the minus strand of CAZNVX010000200.1, from coordinate 4,454 downwards.
AATACGCTGGCACACAGAAGCGGCTGTCCATACTGTCGCAGTTTGTACCCACTGTCCGCGCCGCCGTCGACCATACAGGCATCAAAAAAAAGCAGGCCGCAGCAGACGACCTGATTGACGCGGCGTGCCTTGCCGTCGCCGCGCAGCTGTCACTGACTCAGCCGCTTAAATCCGTGCCGGAGCGTCCGCAGACGGACGCGCGCGGGCTTAAGATGCGGATTGTCTATGTGGAGTCCTAATCTGTCGGCGCACTACCGCATGCGGTTATAGCGTTTCTCTGCCCAGGCCACCACCAGATACATCAGCACCGCCACCACCGACAGTATCAGTATGCTGGCCATCACCAGATCCAGCTTAAACACCTGGCCGCCGTACACGATCAGATATCCGAGCCCCGCTTTGGACACCAGATATTCGCCGACGATGACGCCGACCCACGTCATGCCCACATTGATCTTGATGGTGGAGATAATAGACGGTATGCTGGCCGGCAGTATAACCATGCGAAGCATCTGCATCTTGGTGGCGCCAAATGTGCGCATGAGCATCAGCTTCTCGCCGCTTACCTCCATGAAGCCGCTGAGCATGCTCATCACGGTGACGATAACGGATATCAGCAGCGCCATGGTGATGATGGCCGCCTGCCCCGCGCCCACCCATACAATGATCACGGGCCCGAGAGCAATCTTTGGCAGGCTGTTGAGCACCACCAGATACGGATCCAGCGTCCGCCGCACCGTGGGCGACCACCACAGCACAATGGCAATACCAAGCCCCAGCAACGTGCCGAGCACGAACCCCATCAGCGTTTCCCACAGTGTCACACCCACATGCATCAGCAGCTGCCCGGAGCTCATCAATGAGGCAATGGTGGTCACAATCCGCGCCGGAGAGCTCATGATAAACGGATCGACCCACCGCAGTTCGGCGGCCAGCTCCCACAAGCCGATGATGGCAACCAGTATGCCGATCCTGAGCAGCGTGACCTTTAAATTGTCGCGCCTGATACGCCTTAAAAACCGGTCATGCTCCGCTGACATGCCTTTCTGTTCAGCAACCTTGCGTCTAATCACCATGTACGGCCAGCTCCCTCCACAATGTATCAAAGTATTTCTGAAATCCGGCATCCTTTCGCTTTAACAGCGGTGTCGTGCTTTGGCTGTCCATCTGGATACGAACCTCCGCTTTGATGGCCGCGGGTCTCTGAGACAGCACCAGCACCCGGTCGGACATGGATATGGCTTCCGCAATGTCGTGAGTGACCAGCAAAACCGTTTTTCTTTCCCGGCGAATAATATCCATGATCTCGCCCGACAGCACCAGCCGGGTCTGATAGTCCAGCGATGAAAACGGCTCATCAAGGAGCAATATTTCTGGGTCAACAGCCAGCGTCCGGATCAGGGCCACCTTCTGCCGCATACCGCCCGACAACTGTTGGGGATGGTATTTTCGGAATTCTCCGAGCCCGTATTTGTCCAGAAGTTCGAGGGCTTTCTGCCGGGTCTGCCGGTTGCAGTTCTTCTTGACCTGCAGCCCCAGCATGATATTCTCTTCAATGGTGCGCCATTCGAACAGGTGATCCCTCTGAAGCATATAGCCCACTTTTCCGTGATGCCCATCAACCTGTTCGCCGTCAATCAGCACCCGGCCGCTTGATGGAGACAGCAGCCCCGCGATCAATGACAGCACCGTGGTTTTGCCGCAGCCGCTCGGCCCCACCATCGCCAAAAACTCGCCTTTATAGATTGACATGGACAGATCCTTGATGACCTCAATTTCATCCGCCACGGTATGGTAGCTTTTGCTGATGTGCTCCGCTTTGACAACCTCATTCAAAATACCATCTCCCCCTTCAAACTCATGCCCTTTTCGGGTCTTATGCCGCATCTTCACCCGCGCGCGGCTCTATTCTCTATATTCAGTATACTCGCAGCGTGATGATCGGTTCAGGAAACCGGACAGCTCATACGGGCATAAAAAACATGGCCTCAGGATTTATCATCCCGAGGCACAATCCAATGGGCTATGTGGGTTACTTGATCACTTCTTCCGCGAATGAATTATCGACAACACTTGAGAAATCCACCTTGTTTGGCAGCACCCCGGCTTGGATGATGATATTCTGCAGCCGGTCAAACGCCTCTGGTTTCATAACCGGTGTATCCATCCACGCGTCGATCTCTCTGTACGATTTGGCGACCATCATCAGCGTATCCACCGAGGTGTCCGGAAAGAACTCGACAATTGCTTGCGCCAGCTCTTTGTCCGAGGCCTGCTTCACCCACTGCTGCCCGCGGTAAACCGCCTTCAAAAAGCTTTTGATGACACCAGGGTTGCTCTTGATGTAGCTCTTGGTGGCCATAAACGCCGTATAGGGCACTTCGCCGCTCTCCTGCCCCACAGCAGCCATTATGTAGCCTTTGCCCTCCTGTTCGAAAAGCGAAGCCGTGGGTTCAAACAGCGTAACATAATCGCCTGTGCCGCCTTCAAACGCGCCGCCCATCAGATTAAACTGTATGCTGGTGTCCACCTCCACGTCCACACCCGGCTCCAAACCGTTTTTGCGCAGCACGTATTCCAGCGTCATCTGGGGAACCCCGCCCTTGCGGCCGCCGATAATCGTCTTGCCGCTGACCTCGCTCCACTTAAAATCGTCATTCGGCTCGCGCCCCATCAGGAACGAACCATCCCGCTTGGTCAGCTGCCCAACCACCATCGCGCTGTCCTCCCGGCCTTCATTAAACACGTAGATCGCGGCCTCCGGTCCCATCAGACCAATATCCGCCTGCCCTGTCAGCAGCGCCGTCATAGACTTGTCAGCCCCGCCCCCGTTAACCAGCTCAATCTCGAGCCCTTCTTCCTCAAAGTAGCCTTGAGATATCGCGGCGTACAGCGGCGCATAGAAAACGGAATGCGTCACCTCATTAAGCACAATTTTCTCCGGCGCTTTTTCGGAACATCCCAATACCATCAGCCCCATCAGCACACATAACAACAATGCAACGATCTTCTTGATCATGAACTCCCCTCCCGGCATATTGATATTTTATCTTATTCAATCGCCGCGGCAGGGTGCATAGCGGGTGGTCACGTAAACGGCAGACAAAAAGCCTGCGCATAGCAGGCTCTCCATATTACTCTAGGTTATGTTTTTCAATAAGCAGCTCCAGCCGTTGCCGGATTATCGAAGCAGCCGCCGCATGGCAAACGCCTGGATCCGCCGCGGCAGCAGGCTGAACGCTCTGAGCGACATGCTCGTGTTCAGGCTGTAGCGCAGGCGCGGTTTTTTTGCTGTCACGATGCGGCATATCAGCTTCGCCAGCACTATTGGCTCACGCGCCTTGCCGATACGGCCGTCCATCAGGGGCTTAATTCTCTTTAATCCGTTGACATACAGTTTTGTGGATTGCTGCATACGCTCAAGCTCATGCGTCGGCTGCTGTGTCAGCGGAGTACGAAAGGCGCCGGGGCGCAGTTCAATCACCGCTATACCAAGCAGTGCCAGCTCCAGCCGGAGCGAATCGGCGTAGCACTGCAGCGCTGTCTTGGTGAGCGCGTAGATACCGGTAAACGGCAGCGGCTTTTGCCCCGCCAGCTCGCTTGTCGCGATGATGATGCGGCCGCTGCCCTGCATCAGCAGCGGCAAAAAAGCCTTGTTCACGCGGTACACGCCCATCAAATTCACGTCCAGAATACGCGACAGCCGCTCCTCGGATATCTCAACGAAAGAGCCCATCATATAAAGGCCGGCCAGATGGATCACCGCGTCCAGCCTGTCTGTGTGCGCCGCAACGGCTTGAGTGGCCTGCTCAATGCTGCGCATATCCCGCAGATCCAAATAAACCGGCACAATATTGTCTTTGGGCTCCGTCTGCCGAGTATCACAGGCGAATACGCGCCAGCCCTTTGCGGCCAGACACTCCGCTGCGGCATAGCCCAGTCCTCCGGCTCCGCCCGTCAGCAGTATCTGCTTCACCTATATATCCCCGCCCGGTCTGAACAGAAAGCGGTTTGCATCGTACAATGCTCTGTATCGCCGGTATGCGTCCCGGTAGACGCTTTTGTTTTTGTCGTCAGGCTGATAAACCATATCATCATACCGCACCATCGCCTCCACCGCCTGGTCGCACGACTCAAACACACCCGTACCCACCCCGGCCAGCATCGCCGCGCCGAGAGACACCTGCTCAGAGGTTTTCACCACCCGCACCGGCGTTTCAAAGATATCCGCCTGCATTTGAAGCCAGAGCGGACTTTTCGCGCCGCCGCCCGCCGCGATGATCTGCTGCGGCACAATGCCCAGCTGTTCATCAAACAGCCGCAGGCTGTCCTTAAGCGAAAAAACCACGCCCTCCATCACAGCCCGCGCCATGTGACTGATATCGTGAGACAGCGACAGCCCGATAAACAAACCCCGCGCGCCGCTGTCGAAGTGAGGCGTCCGCTCACCGGTC
>CAZNVX010000199.1:0-6110 GCA_964576225.1 uncultured Christensenellaceae bacterium | reverse complement strand
AGACCATCGGATTCTCCAGCAGCTCCACGCCGGTGATCGCCCCTTCGCCAGCGGCCTCCACATCTCCGGCAATTTGTATCGGCGGCAGGTTCGGGAACACAGCGCCGCCGATCAGGTTGACCAGCGTGGCCATCACATAAGCGAGACCCGTCTGGTACCCGATGGCGATCAGCGTCCATTTCCAGGTGCCCATCTCGCGCCGTATCGCGCCGATAGCGGCGAAACAGGGGGCTGCCAGCAGCGTGAATATCATAAAGGCATAGGCGCTCACCATTGTGAATGTCAGCGTTGCGTTGGCACCCACCAGCGCGAAGGTGGACACCACCACCTCCTTGGCCACCAGCCCCGTCATCGTGGCCACAGTGGCCGGCCAGTTGCCGAAGCCCAATGGCACGAATACCGGCGCCAGCACGGAGCCTATGCCCGCGAGAATGCTCTGATCAATCTGCTCCGGATTCAGGTACTCAAACGAGAAACTGAAGGACTGAAGGAACCATATGATGGCGCAGGCGATAAAGATGATGGTACCGGCTTTGATGACAAACGCCTTGCCCTTCTCCCACATGTGGATCACCACGCCCTTCACGCGCGGCAGCTTGTAGGCCGGCAGCTCCATCACGAACGGCGCGGGCTTGCCCTTGAACAGCTTCGTACGCTTTAATATCAGACCGGAGAGTATCACCATCACAATGCCCACGAGATACATGGACGGCCCCACCCATACAGCATCACGGAACACCATCGCCACGAACAGCGCAAAAACCGGGAGCTTCGCGCCGCACGGAATAAACGGTGTCAGCATGATGGTCATTTTGCGGTCGTTTTCATTCTCTATGGTTCTCGACGCCATCACGGCTGGCACCGAGCAGCCCGTTCCGATCAGCATGGGAATAAACGATTTACCCGACAGGCCGAAACGCCGGAAGATACGATCCATGATGAACGCCACACGCGCCATGTAGCCGCAGTCCTCCAGTATTGATATGAACAGATAGAGTATCATCAGCTGCGGTACAAACACGAGCACGGCGCCCACGCCGCCGATAATGCCGTCCACCACCAGGCTCAACGCCCAGTCCGAAGCGCCCCATGCGATCAGCAGATCCTCCGCGCCGACGGATACCCATTCGATCAGCTCTTCCACCCATCCGATCGTCCAGTCTCCCACCGTCTGTATGGACACGAAGTAGACGCCCCACATGATCAAAAAGAATATCGGCAGCGCCAGCCAGCGGTTGGTCAGCACCTTGTCGATCTTATCGGACACCGACAGCCTGGGCCGCGTTTTCTTTTTGTATGCGCCCAAGAGCAGCCTGCCCACACATTCATACCGTTCGTTGGTGATGATGCTCTCCGCGTCGTCGTCCTGCGCCTGCTCCACGCTTTCGATAATGCTGTTTATTCGCTCCTGAAGCGATGCGGCCAGCTTTACTTTACCGATCAGATCTTCGTCACGCTCAAACAGCTTGACGGCCAGCCAGCGCGGATTGTATCCGGTGAGGGACGCGTCGCCCGACACCGCTTCGCCCACCTGCGTCAGTGCGGCTTCCACCGCTTTTGAAAACACCTGCGGAATGGGTTTGCGGCCCGCCAATGTGGTCGCTTTTTCCACCAGCACGTCAAGCCCGCTGTTTCTTGCGGCAGATATGGGCACAACCGGGCAGCCAAGGCTGTTTTCCAGCGCCGCATAATCGATCACATCGCGTCTTTTTTGCACAATGTCAATCATGTTGAGCGCAATGACCGTGGGCACACCCAGCTCCACGATCTGCGTGGTCAGGTACAGGTTACGTTCAAGGTTGGACGCATCGACGATGTTGATGATCACATCCGGTTTTTCGTTTAAAATGAAATCCCGCGCGATGACCTCTTCAAGCGTATACGGGGACAATGAATAAATGCCCGGCAGGTCCACGATGCCGACGTTATTTTTATGGCGTTTGAGGCGGCCTTCCTTTTTCTCCACCGTGACGCCCGGCCAGTTGCCCACATACTGTGTGCTGCCCGTCAGCGCGTTAAACAATGTGGTTTTTCCGCTGTTCGGGTTACCCGCCAGCGCAATTTTTAAAGACATATGCTCCTCCATAAAATGTTAGTTTAGGCTAATTTAAAGGCTAAAAAATTATTCAACAATTACGTTTTCGGCGTCCGCTTTTCGAACGGATAGCTCATAGCCCCTGACCGTGATCTCGATCGGATCCCCCAGAGGAGCCACCTTGCGCACTTCGATCCGTGTCCCTCTGGTGATTCCCATATCCATAATCCTGCGCTTGACGGCACCTTCCCCCTCCAGCTTGACGACCGTGACGGTCTGTCCGCACGGTATTTGTCTTAACGTCATGCGATTGTTCTCTCCTTTTTTATTGCTTCAAAAGACCGGCTATTTTATGTTAGCCCCATCTAACATATCGAGTTTAACACGACTAACTTTAGGTGTCAATCATTATTCAGGTATTTTGAGGGAATAACATAAATGATTGTGATTTCGATTCAATCAGACTCCAGGTCGTTCCGGGCTATCTTTGGCAGATTCGCTTCTTCAGGAAAACAGTCAGCAGATAATAAAACGCCACGGCGCTTTTTGCGGGCATCCCCCAGCCGGCTGTGAAAATGACATGCGCCGCTTCTGCAAACCGGGCGGCGCGAATCAGCCTGATGGCATAATCCAGCCGCAATTTGCACAGGTATCGGCGCAGAAAGCGTTCATGCTGCGGGTTGTGCCGTATCGCATTCCCCACTGTCTTCATGACCGGATACTCCTCCAGCACCGAGATATCAAAACATACGCTGTTTTGCGTATCCTGATGGTATACCGCGCCGGGACGCGCGCAGTACGCCGCCGGGTATGCCAGCGCAACCCGGCACCACATATCCTGATCCTCTCCAAGCTGCGCGCCCTCTTTAAAGGCCCCGACCTTGTCAAATATCCGTCGGGGTATCATAACAGCCGACGAAATCACCGGAATATCGCCCAGCACGGAACAAAAGTAATTCGGAATCAGCCCCTGATCGTTGACTATCCCGCAAAGCCGGGGCTGCCGGTAACGTCCGTCTTTCTCAATCAGATACGAAGTGGCAAACATGCCGGCCTGCGGCCACTTGCTTTGCAGCGAAGTCACAATCTCCAAAAAGTCTGGCATCCACTCATCGTCGGCATCCAGAAACGCAATCAAACTGTGGCGGGCGGCAGCAATACCGGTGTTCCGCGCGGCGGCCGCACCGCATCTGCTTTGCCGGATCACGCGAAAGCGCTCATCCAAAAAAGCCTCTGCAATCTGGGCGCCGTTGTCCGTTGAGCCGTCATCCACAACCAGCGCCTCAAAAAGCGCATGCGACTGCGCCGCCACAGATTCAAGCGTGCGGCGAATGTACGGTTCTTTATTAAAAAGCGGTATGACGATGGAAACTGGCTCCATTTTCACTCCTCAAGTGTTTTTATGTGTCTGCTATTATCATATTAAATCTTAACTTCAATGTGCGGTTTCACGCGTGTCACACATTGTATCTCTGCGCGTATGATAATAGTGAATGTATGCAGTTACTATCAGTTTTCCCGCTACATAGACTCAGATGAAAGTGGGAAAGTCTCTGATGAATCAAAGAATCAAATTCCTTTTTGTGACCAAGGACTGGAGCCAGGGCATTGAAAAAAACACCCTGTATCTTGGGCAGGCGCTCGCGCGGCTGACCAATTATATGGAGTGGCAGCAGCCGGGCGACATCAATGACATCGTGTCAAAGCTGCCCGCTCGGCCTGATTTTATACTGCTTAACGATCTGCGCCCCACCCGATGTCCCGAAATCACCGGTATCGACCGGTTGAAAATACCGTTGGGTATTATCATGCACGATACAAATTTTGCACCGGAGACGCGAAAGGCGTTTATCTGGAAAAACAATATCAGGCACCTGTTTGTGCATTACAGGGAACACTTTCTGGAGCTGTACCCTGAGTTTGCCGACAGGATGATATGGTTTCCTCACTGGGTCAACACCCATGTCTTTATGGATTATCAGCTGCCCAAAAGCTATGATTATCTGATCATGGGCTGCACATTTGAAGGCACGTATCCCCTGCGCGCCAGAATGCTGGAAGCGATGCAGAATGAACGGGGTTTTATGCACCACCCGCACCCGGGGTATGACTGGAACGCCTACAACGAATCGCAGTTTGTTGTCGGTCGGCGCTACGCCAAGGAGATCAACCGCGCCAAACTGTTTCTGACCGACGATTCCGTCTACCATCACCTTTTCATGAAATACTTTGAGGTGGCGGCATGCAACACACTGCTGCTCGCGCCTCATTCAAGGGATGCTGCGGATCAGGGTTTTGTCCCGTCTGTCAACTTCGTGGATATCAGTGACAACGACTTTTTGGAAAAAGCCCGCTACTATGCCGACAACTATAACACTGTCGGCCGTCAGATCGCCCGGCGCGGCTTTGAAATGGTTCGACAAAGGCACAGCACGGAAACACGCGCCGCCGAACTGGTCGGCCATGTTACAAGAATACTCGGAGGGTCAGCCGTATGAAAAAGAATATACTCTATCTCGGTTTTATTGGTTTTCAGAACCTGGGCGACGAGGTCTGCTACGACGCCTTCACACAGCGCCTCGCCCTGATGCCGGGGTATCAGGCCATTCCTTACGATCTCCGCGAGAAGCCCTCTGTGGCCGAGATTTTTCGGCGCTCGCCGCTGCGCGGCGTGGTGCTGGGCGGCGGTTCGCTGCTGCAGGGCACAGCCTTTATTGAGCCGGCCTTTGAGGCGGCTGGCATGGGTTTGCCGATGTGGATGTTCGGCACAGGCGTGGATTATTTTACCGAGGATTATGCCAAAGAACTGACGTCCGGCACGCCGCAGGATACGCCGCAGATGTTTGAAGACAAGGAGCTTGAAACCGACAAGATAAAAAAAATCATCAGGCACTGCCGTTTTGCGGGCGTGCGGGGGCCGCTCACTTATCGTTTTCTATCCTCTGTCGCCGGCGGCGACAAGGTTCGCATCATCGGCGATCCCGGGCTCGTCTATATGCCCGGAAAGGATGCCTCGCTGCTGGGGCTGCGGCCGGGCAATAGGTTCGTCGCCGTCAACTGGGGCGGCTCTTTCGGCAGCATTTACGGCCACGACGAGGTCCGCACCATGGCCGGGTTGGCCGACGGTTTGCGCCGCCTGATCGATAACCTGGGCTACGGCATACTGATATACCCGATGTGGGAGGGCGATACGGAACCCTGCGCCCGGCTGTTCGAAGCGGTGGACCGCAAAGGCCGGTGCGTGCTTGCGCCGGGTGTGGGCACGGTTAACGGCGTATGCCGGATGCTGCGCGAAGCCGCTTTCAGCATCGGCCTGAAGCTGCACGCCAACATCCTTTCGGCGCGCATGGGCACTCCCTTTATTGCGCTGGCATACCGTTCCAAATGCTATGATTTTGCCGGCTCGATCGACATGAGCGGCCAGTGCATCTCCACGTCGTCGCAAGGTATTGCCGATTTTATCATCAGCCAGGCGCGCGCTATTGCCAGCGAGCGGGCGAGCATGCAAAAATCGATGGCACGTTACCGGGAGAGCTATCGCGGGCAGTATGAGCAGCTGTGGCAGAGCATCACAAAAACCATATAGATATTCTCATATGAACATATTCATTGCTTTGGCATATGAATATGATTACAACAACGGCGCATAGATGCGCATCAAACGCAGCCGGCGGGCTGCGAAACGGGAGGTAAATCACATGCAGGCAGTCATACTCTGCGGCGGAAAGGGTCTGCGCATGAACAGGCTCACGGCATCACAGCCAAAGCCGCTGTCCGAATTAAACGGCAAGCCCATCATCTGGCACATCATGAATCATTTCAGCCGGTACGGCGTGCGCGATTTTATACTGCCGCTCGGCTTTAAAGGAGAGATGATTCGGGACTACTTCAATAACTTCTATATCAATCATCTGGACTACAAGCTGTCTCTGTCCGACAATCGCGTTGAATTTCTGGATGAGTTTTCCCGCGACTGGACGATCACATTTGTGGATACAGGCGTGGACACACAAACCGGCGGACGGGTCAAATTGGTCGAAAAGTATATCACAGAGGATGCTTTTTTTGTGACCTA
>CAZNVX010000198.1:0-6111 GCA_964576225.1 uncultured Christensenellaceae bacterium | reverse complement strand
TGCGCGCTATATGAAGGCAACGTACAGTACAGTCAGGATATGTGCCCGAAGACGCTTGAGTATCTTGGCAGAGTGGTGCATCTTGACGTGCCGGCGCAAATGAGTGAGCAGGACTGCACGATGATTGCGAAGGCCATCAACAAGGTGGCGGCACAGCTGGCTTAAGGAGGAGACTGTCATGAAATATTCATTGTGTATTGAGCCGATTTTTGAGCAATACGATTTTTATGACCGGATCAAGATCGCCGCAGACTGTGGTCTTGATGCCGTTGAGTTTTGGGATCCATCAGACAGGGATGCCGACAGGATTGGCGCCCTGGCGCAAAACTGCGGCATTGGCGTGGCCATCTGCACCACGGTGACGCCCTGGGAGCTTCGCATGAACGGCCACCATAAAATGGTTGAGCAGAGCGTCAAGGAATCGATTAAAAAGGCAAAAGCCATGAACTGCCCTTCCCTGATCGGGCTTTCGGGCGATATTGACAGCGCAAAGGATACGCAAAAAGGCATATTGATCAACAACCTGCGCATCGTGAAAGACATGTGTGAGGCAGAGGGCATTACGCTCAACATGGAGATACTCAACTCATACGTGGACCATAAAGGGTATTATCTTGATTGCTCGCATGAAGGCTTTGAGATCGTGCGTTGTGTTCACAGCGACCATGTGAAGGTGTTGTTCGATATCTATCACATGCAGATCATGGAGGGCAATATCATCAGCACCGTTGCGGCCAACATCGATAAGATCGGGCATTTCCATTCTGCCGGTGTGCCGGGACGACACGAGCATTATATGGGAGAAACCAATTATCCTTTTGTCATCGCCGAAATCGACAAGCTGGGGTATCAGGGCTACTTTGGACTGGAATACTGGCCGACGTTCGACAACAGAGCGTCGCTGGAAAAGGTTATGACGTACCTGAAATCTTAGGTCGAAGAAACGGAGCGATGATATGAAGAAGATCAAAGCCGGGATCATCGGCATGGGCTATATCGGCGTCAGCCACATTGAAGCATTAAGGCGCATCGGGTTTGTGGAGCTGGCGGCTGTTGCGGACGTCAATTTTGAGCTGGCACGAAAGAAAGCCGACGAGTTCGGTATCGAGAAATGCTATGCGAGCATGGATGAGCTGATTGCAGATCCGCAGATTAAGGCCATACATAACTGCACGCCCAATCACCTGCATATGGAGATCAATGAAAAGATCATCAGGGCGGGCAAGCATGTGTTCTCAGAGAAGCCGCTTGCCAAAACGAGTCAGGAAAGCGCGCGCATGATGGCGCTGCTTGAGCAGTATCCGGATACCGTGGCGGGCGTGAATTTCTGCTACCGGATGTACCCGCTGATTCAGGACGCTAAAAACCGTATCGCGGCGGGTGAAATTGGGCGGCCGATGCTGGTGCACGGCAGCTATCTGCAGGACTGGCTGCTGTTCGAAACGGATTATAACTGGCGCATTGAACCGGAGTTCACGGGCGTTTCCCGCTGCGTGGGCGATATCGGGTCGCATTGGATGGATCTGGCGCAGACGCTGACAGGCAGCCGGATTAGTGAGGTGTGTGCCAACACCGTGATCGCGCTCCCCACACGCAAAAAACCGACCACACAGGTGGAAACCTTCGCGGTGAACGCCAACGTGGAATACGAAGAAAAGAGGGTGGAGACCGAGGACTACGCCGGCGTGCTAATCAAATTTGAAAACGGCGCATCGGGCGTGTTTCAGTGCAGTGAGATCAGCGCGGGAAGAAAATGCTTTATCGATATCGAGGTGGACGGCAGCGAGGCGTCGCTGCATTGGAACCACGAGATCGGCGATCGCATGTGGAAAGGCAACCGGAACACCCATAATGAAGAGGTGATGCGCAACCCGAATCTGATGTCGCCTCAGGCAAGGCCATACAGCTATCTGGCTGCGGGGCATCCGGAGGGCTGGAACGATGCGTTCAAGAACAGCATTGAGGCCTTTTACCGGTATATCCGCGACGGTAAAAAGCATGGCCAGGATCCGTGTGACTTCGCGACCTTCGAGGACGGGCATTATATCATGAAACTGACCGAAGCGATCATCACCAGCGGCCAGGAGAAACGCTGGGTCACGGTAGAGTAAGCGTGCCGGTTCAATCACATCGATCACATAGACTGACCGCGGTCATGCGTACTCATAGACCGCAGGGATAAAACATCATAATGAAACATGGAGGAGCAGATCATGTCAAGATTTAAGTTTTCAGCAGGCCCGTGGAACGTACACAGCGGAGCGGATGCTTTCGGGCCCCCTGTGCGCGATGAGATCGAATTTGCCAAAAAGGTTAAAAGATTCAAGGAAATCGGCTTTGATGCGGTGCAATTTCATGATGATGATGCGGTGCCGGATATGAACGAATTGTCGGACGAGCAAATCATCAGGGAAGCCCAAAAGGTAAAAACCATGCTGGACGACCATGGCCTGGCCGCCGAGTTTGTGGCGCCGCGGCTTTGGATGGACCCCCGCACCATTGATGGCGGGTATACGTCGAACAGCGCTGCCGACAGAGAATTCGCCATGTGGCGCTCCTACAGGAGCATCGACATTGCCAAGGCTTTGGGCTGCCGCAACATTGTGCTGTGGCTCGCGCGGGAAGGCACGTATGTATATGAAAGCAAAAATCCGGTGGAAAGCACCAAGCGCATCATCGAAGCGATGAACAAAATGCTCGAATACGACAAGAGCATCCGGATACTGATTGAGACAAAGCCCAATGAACCGGTGGATATCAGCTTCTGCCCGACGATGGGGCATACGATGGCGCTTTCATCGGCAACGATTGACCCGGATCGGGTGGGCGGTCTGCTTGAGACGGCTCACGCTGTGCTCGCCGGGTTGGATCCTGCCAACGAGATCGCCTTCGCGTTGGCCTTCGGAAAGCTGTTCAGCGTTCATCTTAACGACCAGAACGGAATGAAATATGATCAGGACAAGGCTTTTGCTGTGCAGAACCTGAGAACGGGCTTCAACCAGATCAAGGTGCTGATGGAGAACAATTATGGCGCTGCCGGCGAATACGTGGGGCTGGATGTCAAGGCCGTCCGCACGCAGAGGATAGAGGATAGCTACAGACATCTGGAGAACAGCTTGAAGATAGCCAAAATGCTGGAGGAGAAGGCGGCGCGGTTTGACTATGATTACCAGCGGCAGTGTGTGGAGGCCAGGGACTATGAGGCGCTCGAAATGTATGTGATGGAGCTGCTGATGAAGGGTTAAAACGAACCCGCTCCATCTGCGTGCTATTGGGGGAGCGGTAATAATGGCAGCTGCTATTTGCTGAAAGGAGTTTATTATGAGCTACAGTGCAGGCCCGGGCGCATACCTTTTCGGAGAAGAGGAAATCAAAGAGATCAATGATGTGCTCTCTTCCGGATATCTTTTCAGATACGGCCGCGAGGATGATCCGTCTTTTAAACAAAAGGTGTATCAGTTTGAAAGAGAAATGGAAAGGATGATGGGCATCACACACTGTGTGGCGACAAGCAGCGGCACAGGCGCATTGATGGCCTGTCTTGCAGCGCTTGGCATTGGCCCGGGGGATGAGGTGATTGTGCCGGGCTACACTTTTATCGCGTCGTATGCGTCTGTTGTTCAGATGAATGCGATTCCGGTACTGGCCGAGATCGATGAATCCCTAACGCTTGACCCGGAAGATATTGAAAGCAGAATCACCAACAAAACCAAAGCGATCATGCCGGTTCATATGATCGGAAACCCGTGCAGGATGGACCGCATCATGGAGATTGCAAAAAAGCACGGCCTTTATGTGATTGAAGACTGCTGTCAGGCCGGCGGTGCGATGTATAAGGGAAAAAGAGTGGGGACGTATGGCGATATTGCCGCTTTTTCACTCAACATATTCAAAACGTTCACGGCCGGTGACGGCGGCGCCGTGATCACAGACGACGATACGCTTTATGAGCGTGCCTTTGCCTATCACGATCAGGGGCACTTGCCCAACCGGGCCGGCGTGGAGGTGGGCAGACGGAGTATGTTTGGCATCAACATGCGCATCAACGAGCTGACCGGCGCGGTCGCGCTGGCCCAGGTCAGGAAAATCGACCGCATACTCGCCGTGTTGAGGGAGAAGAAAGCAAAGCTCAAGCAGATCGTGTCTGAGGCGGAATCGGATTCGTTCTCATTCAGAAGAATTAATGACGGGATGGAGTGCGCCACATTGCTGACGCTGATCTTCAAGGACGCCAATACCGCCAAAGCCTTCTGTGCGAAGACGGGAACAGATACCATTTCAAAATCCGGCTGGCACGTGTATTATAATATGGAGCAATTAATCGAGGAGAAAACGCACACCGAGACCGGATGTCCGTTTGTCTGCCAGCACACCAACAAGCCCTCGTACAAAAAAGGCATGCTGCCCAAAACGGATGACCTGCTGGAGCGGGCTGTGAATATCAGCGTCGGCGTCGTCGACAAAGGGCTTGGCAGCAGCGTCGGCATCAACATTCTTTCAAGCGAACAAGAAATTGAGCAAGTGGGAAACAGCCTCAGCGAGATCCTTAAGTCCATCTGACACTAAATTTTGAATTTTTTCACCTTGTCAAAAGGGAGGAAATAATAATACGGAGGTAGAAAAATGAAAAGAGCGATGGTTCTGCTTTTCGCCGTTTGCATGCTCGTGATGATGTGCGTGGGTTGTGCGCAGACAGCACAGACGCCGGGTGATGAGTCTTCGGGCTCGAATGCGGGCTCAGTATCGGGCGATTCGCCAAACGGTGATAAGGCGATGGTGGCGCTTTTAATGCCCACAAAGGAACAGCCGATTTGGGCAGCCTACGGACAGCGGCTGGTGGAGGCGTTTGAAGGCGCGGGATATGCCACGAGCCTTGAGTTTGCGGAAGACATGACAGAGCGCCAGGTTTCGCAGATTGAAAACGCGGTACTCAAAGGGGCCAAGTATGTCGTGCTGGCCAGCGTTGACTCATATGCGGTTTCTGATGCGGTGGAAAAAGCAAAAGCGAACGGCGCCACGATTATCGCCTGTGACAGGCTGATCATGAACACAGAAGCTGTCGATTATTATGTCACATTTGATCTGTTTAGAATGGGTGAGATTCAGGGTGAATATATCGAGAGCGCGCTGGGGCTTGATCAGGGAAAAGGCCCGTTTAATCTGGAAATTTTTTCGGGCAGCCCGGACGATCCAAACAGCATTCCTTTCTATGAAGGCGCGATGAGCGTGCTTCAGCCGTATCTGGACAGCGGTAAGCTGGTGGTGCAGAGCGGCCAGACATCTCTGGCTGTGACGGGTACGCTCAAATGGGACAGCGCCAATGCGCAGTCCAGAATGGACAATATTCTAAGCTCTTACTACAGCGACGGCGAAAAAGTTGACGCTGTGCTGGCGGCTGCTGACTGCCTGGCGCTCGGCATCATCTCCTCTCTCGACTCCATGGGATATGGACAAAGCAGCGACATGCCCTTCCCGGTGGTGGTCGGCCAGGATTGTGAGATCACCGCCATCAAATCGATACTTGCCGGCAAACAGTCTATGTCGGTGTTCCTTGATGCGGTGGTTCTGGCCAATAAAGTGCTGACGCTTGTGGAGGCCTTGGAGGCCGGACAGGAGCCTGTGATTGACGCCACTTATAACAATGATGTGATCGACGTTCCCACGGCTCTTTATGAACCCGTACTGATTACTGCAGACAACTACACCATTTTGATTGACCGCGAATTCTACACGGAAAAGGATTTGGCATGATGGCCTGATGGCGGCTTGACGATCAAAGGTGGAATGACTTGCGTACCCCACACCGTTATGGCCGGCTGGTTGCCACTTCGTATGCCGGCCATAACGGCAAACGGTATGCCATGTGCATAAGCCATTCAGTATTATCGGTCTATGAGATACAAGGGGGACGCTATGTCGGAAACAATACTCGAAATGCGGAACATCACCAAGGAATTCCCGGGTGTTCTTGCGCTGGATAACGTTAATTTTAAAGTGAAAAAAGGCGAGATACACGCATTAGTGGGCGAGAACGGCGCAGGGAAGTCAACACTGATGAACGTGTTGAGCGGCGTGATTCCGCATGGAACGTACAGCGGTGAGATCATATTT
>CAZNVX010000197.1:0-6129 GCA_964576225.1 uncultured Christensenellaceae bacterium | reverse complement strand
CGCGCCAGGGCGTTGAGCTGCATTATGTCAACACCAAGGAGGCGGGCAGCCTTGAGAAGCTCATGGCGCTCTCGGGCGGCAAGGGTTACAACGACGTGCTGGTGATGGCGCCGGTCAAAGCGGTCATCGAGCAGGGCGACGCGCTGCTGTGTAAAGACGGCTGTCTGAACTTCTTCGCCGGGCCCACGGATCCGTCCTTTTCCGCCAGCTTCAATTTCTACAATGTCCACTATTCAGCTACCCATATCGTGGGCACCTCAGGCGGCAACAACGAGGACATGAAAGAGTCGCTTGACATGATGAGCAAAGGCGTCATCAACCCGACCGCCATGATCACGCACGTGGGCGGGCTCGACAGCGTGGTGGAATCCACGATGCACCTGCCGGAAATACCGGGCGGCAAAAAGCTGATCTATACGCACGTCTCCATGCCGCTCACCGCCATCGACGATTTTGCGGCGCTGGGCGAGGCGGATCCGTTTTTCAAAGACCTTGCGGACATCACGGCGGCCAGCGGCGGCTTCTGGTGCGCCGAGGCAGAGAAATACCTGCTGGCGCATGGCAAGCCCATCGAATAAACCGGTTGCCAACCAAACGCCGGGCTCGGCAGGGCTGATTGTTCTAAACTTTGGCTATGGGGTGTGCTTTTGTGAATCGAATCCCGCTCACTGTTCCCAATATACTAACGCTTTTCCGGTTTGCGCTGGTGCCTGTCTGCGCCATATTCATCTATTTCGGCCGTATGCTGCCGGCGCTGGTCATCTATATCGTCGCCTGCGCCACCGATCTGCTCGACGGGTATATCGCGCGCAAAAAGCAGCTTGTCACCGAAGCGGGCACGCTGCTTGACCCGCTGGCCGACAAACTGATGTCGGTGTTCGCTGTCATCGCTTTCACCGTCGCGGGCGTGCTGCCCTGGTTCGTGCTGATCACCATTTTCGTCAAGGAGCTGCTGATGATCGGCGGGGGCATTTTCCTGTATTTCCGTGATATCATCGCCCCGGCCAACATCTTCGGCAAAATCGCCGCGTTTATTTTCAACACATCGGTGGCGTTTACGTTTCTGCACAGGGTTGTCTCGCCGTGGCATGTGTGGTTCATCTGCTTTGCGCTGCTTTTCATGCTGGTCTCTCTCGGCCAATACGCTTACCTGAACATCTATAAAAAGCTTTTCCGCAAACCCGCCGCGTCAGCGTCGCCCGTCAGGCAGCCATAAGCGTCGCGGTACACAGGCCGCAGTCATATTTCACAGACAACGAGCCGGGTCACGGTGTGTGACGCGGCTCGCGTGATCTTCTGGCGTTTATTATTCTGCGCCTGTCATCACGGCACCTTAAGGTGAATCGCCACGTTGGCCGACTGCATGTCGGTCACGTCATACCACACCACATCCTTGCCGCTGGCGCTCGAAAGCAGCGCGCGCCGCCCGTCGGGTGAAAGCCGCCCGGTGGAACCATCCGCAAAATAGTAGATATACACCGCTTCGTCCTTGGTGTAGGCCACGAACCCGTCGCCCATGCAATAGTTGAGCACGCCTTCGGCAATCGCCGCCGGCGCGCTGTAGGTGTCGCCCGTTCTGGTGCACAGCATCAGGCTGCTCTGGTGGTCGCGGGGGGTGTTCAAAAACACGATGTTCTCGCCCTTGATCATCGGTTCAAACGCGTACATGCCGGGTTGGAATAAAATATGCTCCAGATCGCCGCCCGGCTTGAGCGGTATCACGCGGATCTCGGCGTCTTCAGACGCGGACGAATTCTCCACCACCTGGCTTTCGCCGTACGGCTGCACAAACACAATGGCGTCTTCAGACATATAGGATGCGCCCACCGAAAACGGCGTGTTGACGAATTCCTCCAGCACAACCGTCTCCCTTGTGGGCAGATGATACAGATACACCTTGTCTGTGCCTTTGCCTGTCTGCTGCGTCCACAGCGCGTATTCGCCCGCAAGCGACACCTTGGGCTTTCCAAACAGGTATTCGCGCATCACCCACATCTCGTTGGCCTCACGGTCATACCCGCACACAGCGCCGCCGTATTCTGATTTGCAATCAAGGTAAACGATGTACTTGTCGTTTATTTTCGGTTCAAACAGGCTGGCATATTTTCGCGTGATTTGGGTGACAGCCTCGGTCTGCCCGGAATCCATGTTAAATATGGCGATGGTATTAATCTCGGGAGACACCTGGGTGGCTTCCCCGGTGGAAAACACCACCTCACGGCCAAACACATACGGGTCGTTGATGGACTTGTTGATGATCGCCAGCTCCTCAGCCCCGTCCGACATTTCCGCTTTCGCGATGGGCGTCGCCGCAGGGGTGGGCGTGGCTTCAGGGGTGGGGGTGGGGGTGGGTTCCGGTTCAGGCCCGCCGCCCAGCAGCGGCACGACCACAAATATGACAAGCGCCGCAAGGCCGGCCACAGCCACCACCAAAGCGGCGATTTTGAGTATCGGCCCCAAGCCGGACGCGCTGAAACGTGACGCGCTCCGCTGTCCCCGCCCTTTCCTCAGGCGCATGCTTTTCCGCCGCCGGTGCCTTCTGATTCTTTCCCTTATCGAATTAAACACAGTTTTACCTCCGAGCCGTATCCCCGATGGCCCTTGTTGGTTTTTTGGTTTGTTGTATCCATTATATCAAGAATCATGTATTTTTCAACCTCGGTGCCTTTAAAGGCGCTCAGCTTTCCTCCTGCGCAGCCTGTCCGTCCAAAAACTCCCGCATGGCGTTGTTGACGCGTTCGGCTTTTTCCTCGTGCACAAAATGCCCGCAGTTGCGCAGCCTTATGTGCGCCGCGCCGGGTATGATCAGCGCATAGTCGCGAATCGTCTCCTCATCGTGCAGCCTGTCCTCCGTGCCCGACAGCACCAGCGTCTTGTGCCGGATTCCCTTGAGCAGCGAGCGCGCATAGGCGTCGTCAAAATGCATCATCATCATCACCAGCGCTTCGCGCACTTCGCGGCAGCGCAGCGGTGAATAGTATCCGTCGATCACATCGGGGGTTATCTGTGTGGTGTCAAAATAAAGATCCACCAGCACGCGCCGCACAGCCGATTCGCTGATGCGCATCATAAACACCGTGCGCCCCAGCCATGTGGTTAAAAACTTGAGCGCAAACGGATAGTTTTCGTTCGGGCCGCCCGGCGATATCAGCACCAGCTTGCCGGTGCGCTGCGGGTACGCGTGCGCAAAGCACACAGCGCTCAAAGCCCCTGTGGAAAACGCCGCGATATGCGCTTTTTTAACGCGCAGCGCGTCCAGAAAAGCGCGGATGACCAGCGCGTTTTCCTCCACGGTGAAATAGATGTTGGGGTGTCCGCTGTAACCGCACCCGGCCAGGTCCATGGCCAGCACACGATAGCCGTTGTCCGCAAAATAATCAATGCTCTGCCGCCACGTAAACAGCGACTGGCCAACGCCATGCACCAGCAGCAGCGGTTCGCCCTTGCCCTTGTCCAAATACCGGATTGTGGTGTCAAATCGTATGCTTTCCGGCCCCATATCCGTTTCATGGACGATATCAAACGAGATATCCACGGTCGAGCCGGTATACGCGTCATACTGAAAGTTTTTCCGGGGACGGCGTCTGTAATTATATCCTTTGCCCGCCAATCTGAGCACCCCCCTTAGGCTGCGCATGCAAGTCATGCCCATCGGGTAATTTATGGTCAATATCAAGCTTAAATATACTACGATCAGAGACACAATACAAGTCTTGCTGTTAATGTTTACGCAATAGACGTAATATTATGGTAATATTATGCTTCCGGCCAGCGCCGCCGCTCTTTTCCGGAGCGTTTCGCGGTTGTTGCGCGCGGGGCTGATCACGCATTCCTTGTGCAGCGCGTCCAGTATCATCCCGATCTGCGGCGACGGGGGTATCGAGAGCCACTGCTCAATGTCGCGGCCCGTCACGGCCAGCTCGCCCACCGTCCACGGCACGCCCTCGTCGATCATGCGGTCAAGCTCCGCCTGCCAGTTGTCCGCCGACGGCACGCGCGTCACCGGTTTACCCGAGCCGACAACGTCCGCGCGGCGTATTTCGATCAGACGCTCGAATGTCTCCCGCCCCAGCATCACGGCGCGCCGCCGTATCGTCTTCGGTTTTGCCTTGCCCTCAAGGTCAAACATGTGATACCGCACCAGCGGCAGCACGGCGGCCTTCGTCCGGTTGTCAAACCGCAGCGCGTTCATTTCCTCCCGCGCCAGTGCTTCGCCCATCTTGTCGTGGTCGTAGAATTTGCCGCTTTGCGACAGCGCCGCCGGTTTGCCGATGTCGTGCAGCAGCGCCGCCAGCCGCAGCGCCGGGTCGGGCGGAGCCGCCGCGCATGCGTGCAGGCAGTGCCGCAGCACATCGTATTGGTGGAACCGCTCCGACTGCGTCACACCGTCGCCCGCGCACAAACGGGGGAGGACGTATTTGAGCGCGCCGGTGTCCAGCAGCAGCAAAAGCCCGCGCAGCGGCGCGTCAGCCGCGTTCAGCCCGGGATACTTGGTGTCGGCCAGCAATATCTTCATCAGCTCATCGCGCTTGCGCTCAGCGGAAATATCCGCCAGCAGCGACGCGCGGCGCGTTGCGCAGGCCAGCAGCTCCGGCGATACGTCAAACCCAAGCTCCGCGGCAAACCGTGCCATCCGCATAATCCGCAGGCCGTCGTCGCGTATCGTCACGTCCGGGTCCTCTGCCGCCGCCCGCAGCACTTTGTTTTGTATATCCGCCAGCCCGCGGCCCGTCGGGTCGCTCAGCGCGCGCGTCACAAGGTTCAGATACAGCGCGCCCGCGGTAAAGTCGCGCCGTCCGGCGTCCTCCGTGATGTCTTCGGTAAATTCCACGCGGTACGGCCGGTGCGCGCCGCCCGGCGGGTAGTAGTCGCGCCGGAACGTGGTATGCTCAAAAACGTGGCGCTCGCCGTTCAGCTCCATGCGGATCTCGATGGTGCCCAGCTCCGGTGCTTTTTCCGTCACCTGCAGACCGGTTTCCCGCGCGATGGCCGCTGCCGTATCGGGCATCGCGGCGGAGCAGATATCAAAATCGCCCCCGGGCAGCCCGAGGACGAGGTTTCGCACATACCCGCCCACCAAAAACAGCTCAAACCCGCGGGCAGAGAATACGTCGGTCAATACCGCAAAGCTGCGGGGAAGCTCCGCGCGGATCACACCGGTTCGCTCAGCGTGGCGGTATACACTTCTTGTGCCGGGCCTGTCATCAGCACGCGCCCCTCGCCGGTATACTCAACGATCAGCCGGCCCACCGACAGGTGCACCGTCACCTTTGAGTCTGTCAGGCCTTTCCTGTACGTCGCCACCGCGCTGGCGCACGAGCCGGTGCCGCACGCAAGCGTCAGGCCCGCGCCGCGCTCCCATGTCAGCACCCGAATGTTCTCCCTGTCCAGCACCTGCACAAAGTTGACGTTTGTTTTTCTGTGGAATATCTCATGGCGTTCAATCGCGGGGCCCAGCGCACACGCGTCCGCCGCGTCAATATCGTCCGTCAGCACCATGGTATGCGGCACGCCCATCAGCATCGACGTTATCCTGACCGTTTTTCCCGCCGCTTCGATCTCTTGCTCCGCGTCGCCGGTGCCCGTCATCGGTATGCTCGCGCGGTCAAAAGACGGAACGCCCATGTCCACGCACACGTCAGCCACTTTCCCGTTTTCTATAATCAGACGCGGGCGTATAATTCCCGCGAGCGTTTCCACCGTCATGTCGTCCTTATCAACGATCCCGCGTTCATACACGTATTTGGCAAAACAGCGTATACCGTTGCCGCACATCTCCGCTTCGCTGCCGTCCGCGTTGATGATCCGCATCCGGGTATCCGCTTTATCCGACGGCAGCACGATCATGATGCCGTCGGCGCCCACGCTCAGGCGTCTTGTGCACAGCGTCTTCGCTGTTTTATTCCAATCCCGCCCTGTGCCGTCTTCCTCAAGCACCAGAAAGTCGTTGCCCAGGCCGTGCATCTTCGTGAATTCCATTTGCTCATCCCTCCGCGGTCGTTGTACCGCCATTATACTCTTGTGCTCTTTTGCGCGCAACCTTGCGGTGGTGCTGTCGACAAAAAGACTATGAGGGCGCTGCCCTCATACTCCCGCTCAAGGGGCACTCCCCTTGAGAATCCCACTGGA
>CAZNVX010000196.1:0-6183 GCA_964576225.1 uncultured Christensenellaceae bacterium | reverse complement strand
AGGGAGTGTGCAATATTGGCGTAAATCCCACTGTGTCCAGCGGGACACGGGAAAGCATAGAAATTCATATTCTCGCTCTGAATCAGGATTTGTACGGAGAGACCATATCAGTGTCTTTTAAAAAGCGCATTCGCGACGAAAAGAAATTCCACAGTCTGGATGAACTCAAGGCGCAGATCGAGCGGGATATTCTGAGTATTTAATTAAGCGGAGAATCAATCCGGCCGTGTTCCCGGATAGACCATTGTGACGACTACAGCGTCACTTTCCTATAATTCAGCATTTTGAGGGGTATAACACAAAAAATCTCTTGGTGACTAATAGCCAAAATCCCCGTCTATTAATATCACATGGTATTCCCTGCCGCGGGGCGGCCACTGTATGCGCACCGTCACATTGCACAGCCGGTCCGGGCTGTTGCAGTCGGCGCATATGCCGGTTTTGGCGCATGGCGTATCAAAACCGAGCCGTCTGGCGTTGGGTGGGCATGCTTTTGTTTTGATGCGCGCAATGGCTGTGTGCGGGTTGGGCGTCAGCTTGTTGCGCCCTGCCACCACGATTACCTTATGAGGGCCGTAGAGCATGGCCGCGACGCGGTTGCCGGAGCAGTCGATGTTGATAAGGTCGCCTTCCAATGTGAGCGCGTTTGTGGAGGTGAGGTACACGTCGGCTGTCATGCCAAGCCGCTTGGCCTCGTCTCTGTCCTGTCCCCGCTTTTGTGCCAGGTCGCTTTGATACACAACATGCCCGCTGCTCACCAGCGCGTCGATGATGCCGGTTTCATACAGCGTCGCGCTGCCGCCCGCGCCCACGGTTTCGCCGTCGCCAAGCAGGGAAAACACGTGACCTTGCGCCTCATTCTTGCTCGCCGCGTAAACAGCGTTGAAGCCTTTTTTGTTCAGCGCATCCAGCGCCGTTTGGATATCTGACATTTTTGCGTCTCCATTAAAGGGATTGTTCGTTCAGCTGTGATTGTAGCTTTTTGGGCAGAGACTTGAAAATCAGGTCGTACGACATATCCGCCATACTCCGCAGCACATCGTCCGGCACGCTGCCGTCACGATAGACCGAATTCCAATGCAGCTTGTTCATATAGTAACCAGGTATAATGTCAGCATACTGCTGCCGCAAGGCTTCACCGAAAAGCGGATCACACTTGAGCGTGATGATGGCGCGCCCTTTGCCGTCCGTCCCCATCATGCAAAACATCTTGCCGCCCACCATATACCGAAAGGCCTCCCACTCCGCTTTATAGTCCTTTTCCGCCGCTTTTTTAGATAAAAGATATGAATCAAGCCATTCGTAAGACATATTCATTCCCCTCATCACCTAATAATTGGTCTGTTATTGTCATTCTACAGACAGGCTCCGAGAAATGCAACTGATTGGTGTATAAAACATAAGAAGATTGGCGATTGCAATTCATTTGACTTTTATATAATATAGTCGTGTTAAGAAAACGGAGGATAAATCATGGGTTTGGACAGATTTCGCAACTTCTGCATCATCGCACACATCGACCACGGCAAATCGACGCTGGCCGACAGGTTGATCGAGGCGACACATACGATTTCGCAGCGTGATATGCATGCCCAGGTGCTGGATACGATGGATTTGGAGCAGGAACGCGGCATCACAATTAAAGCGCAGGCGGTGCGCATGTTCTACACGCTGGACGGAAAGGAATATACGCTGAACCTGATCGATACCCCTGGGCATGTGGACTTTACCTATGAAGTCTCGCGCAGCATGGCGGCCTGTGAAGGCGCGATACTGGTTGTGGACGCCAGTCAGGGCATCGAGGCGCAGACGCTGGCGAATGTGTACCTGGCGATGGATAACGGCCTTGAAATTCTCCCTGTCATCAACAAAATCGATTTGCCGTCCGCAAGGGTGGACGAGGTCTGCAAGGAAATTGAGGATGTGCTTGGGCTTGATACATCCTACGCGCCGCGTATCAGCGCCAAGGAGGGAACGGGCATTGACGAGGTGCTGGCTGCTGTCATCTCCTATCTGCCCGCGCCGTCGGGAGATCCGGATGCGCCGCTCAAGGCGCTGATATTTGATTCGTATTATGACAATTACAAGGGCGCGATCAGTTACATTCGTGTTAAAGAAGGCCGCGTAAAGCCCGGTGATGCGGTGCTGTTCATGGCGGCCGGCAAGCGTTTTGATGTGACAGAGGTGGGCGTGTTTCTGCCCACGTTGCTTCCCGTGGATTCGCTTTCCGCGGGTGAGGTGGGTTACATGGCGGCCAGCGTTAAAAATGTGTCGGATACGCGCGTGGGCGATACCATAACCAACGCGAAAAACGGCACGCCCCAACCGCTTCCCGGATATAAAAACGTGACGCCTATGGTGTTCTGCGGCATACACCCTGCCGATGGCGCCGATTACGAGGATCTGCGCGACGCGCTGGCCAAGCTCGCGCTCAACGATGCGTCGCTGCTGTATGAGCCGGAAACATCGGTGGCTCTCGGGTTTGGTTTCCGCTGCGGCTTTTTGGGTTTACTGCATATGGAGATTATACAAGAGCGTCTGGAGCGCGAGTTTGACTTAAACCTTGTGACCACGGCGCCCAGCGTCAGCTATCATGTGATCACTGTGAAAGGGGAAACACTGGTGATCGACAACCCCACCAATCTTCCGCCGCCAACTTCGATTGACTTTATGGAAGAGCCTATCGTGGATGCGACGATCATGACACCCGACGAATATGTGGGCGCTGTGATGGATATCTGTCAGGAAAAACGCGGCGTGTTCAGGAATATGGAATACATTGAGGAGACACGGGTGCTGCTCCACTATGAAATGCCCTTAAACGAGATCATTTATGATTTTTTTGACATTCTCAAATCGCGGACGCGCGGATACGCATCGCTCGATTACGAGCTAAAAGGCCACAAGCGCAGCGAGCTTGTCAGGCTGGATATACTCCTGAACAGTGATATGTGCGACGCCCTGTCCATCATCGTCCACAAGGATAAAGCCTATGCGCGCGGCCGCAGCATTGCCGAAAAGCTCAAGGACGCCATTCCGCGACAGATGTTCGAAATACCCATTCAAGCGGCGATCGGCGGGAAAATCATCGCGCGGGAAACAGTCAAGGCGATGCGCAAGGATGTGCTGGCCAAATGTTACGGCGGCGATATCACCCGCAAAAAGAAACTGCTTGAGAAGCAAAAGGAAGGCAAAAAGCGTATGCGTCAGGTAGGCAGCGTTGAGGTGCCGTCTGAAGCGTTTATGTCCGTCCTGAAGATGGATTGATGAAAGCGCTGGGCTTGTATGTTCATATCCCTTTCTGCACACGCAAATGCGCCTACTGCGATTTTGTTTCTTTTCCCGGCTGCGAGTATCTGATTGACAGTTATATCGAGGCCGTAATAGCCGAAGCCCGCCTGTATGAGGAGACGCTCAGTGTGCGCCGGGTCGACAGCGTGTTCATTGGCGGCGGCACGCCGTCTCTGCTGTCGCACGCCCAGTTTGAAAAGCTGATTACGGGTCTTGCCGCGTATGGTAATTGGGATGCGCCTGAGGTCACGGTTGAAGCAAACCCTGAAACCCTGGATACGGAAAAGCTTGCGGCATACGCTGCCTGCGGCGTCAATCGCATTAGCATCGGGCTGCAGACGCATGAAAACGCCATTTTAAAACGCATCGGCCGGGGGCATACGTGGGAGATGTTTCTCAAAGCCTTCAAGAAGGCTGATGAGTGCTTCGGCAATATCAATATCGATACCATTTTCGGATTGCCGGGGCAGACTCTGGAAGGATACGTTGAAACGATGAAGCGCGTGATTTCGTTGAGCCCGAAGCATGTTTCTGCTTACGCGCTCAAGGTGGAGCCGCGCACGCCTTTGGCCCGCGCGTTTTCTGGTGCTGACGAAGACCTGGACAGAGCCATGTATCATACCGGTATCGAGATGCTCGATGCCTCCGGACGCAAACAGTATGAAACGTCAAATTTTGCTCTCTCCGGCTATGAATGCCGTCACAACTTGAAATACTGGACAGGCTGTGAGTATCTTGGGCTTGGTGTTGCCTCGCATTCCTGCCTGCGGATGGATGAACCCGTTCGCTTCAGCAACACCATGGATTTGGGCATGTATCTCAGCCGAGCTGGCAAGGGTTGGCGCCCGGTGGTGCATTCGCAGGTGGTCTCGCCTGATGAAGACAAGGCGGAATATATCATGCTGCGGCTCCGCCTCAACAGGGGGCTTTCATATTGCGATTATCAAGATAGATTCAAAAAGGATTTCCGGACAGAATTTGCATATGCTATTGAAAAGGTTGAAAGAGCTGGGCTGATCATTAAAAGCCGGGATGGGATTTCGCCAACGATTCGGGGATTCGACCTTCAGAATGCATTGATCGGCGAATTTATAAAAATAATATGAATATGGATTGTGAGTCTTGACTTTGCAGACAATTAGTGCTATTTTTATACCAAGATGTTAGCACTCAACAATGGAGAGTGCTAACAAGCAAGAGGGTGGAGCGTATGGACTTAAGCGAAAGGAAGCTTTCAATACTCAAAGCCGTCATTGATGATTACATCATGACGGGTCTTCCGATCGGTTCGAGGACAATATCGAAAAAGCATGGCATTGAATTAAGCTCGGCCACAATACGCAACGAAATGGCCGATCTTGAAGAGCTGGGTTTTTTGGAGCAGCCGCACACCTCCGCCGGGCGTGTGCCGTCGCACAAGGCTTACCGCTATTATGTAGACCGTCTGATGAAGGTTGTGAAGCTGAACTCATCGGAAGCTACCAAAATCAAGCGCTATTTTGAGGACCGCATGTCTGAGGTTGGGCAAGTGATAGAAAAAGCGGCCCAGGTTCTATCCGATACCACGCATCATATTTCTATGGTGCTCAAACCGCAGCTGAGAAAATCGGTCATCCGGCATATTCAGATCGTCAAGATTACGGAGCGCAAGGCCATTTTGCTTGTTGTGACAGACGCCGGGCTGATTACGGATACGGTGATTTCTGTGCCCGAGGGCATCACGGCTGATTATCTTGAGATGATTTCCGCGCTGCTCACTGAAAAGCTGTCCGCTAAAACACTTGAACAGGCTGAGAGTGACCTGCGCTGCTGCCTGGTGGATAACCTTCGTTTCGGCAGCGAATTCGTCTCAGATATCATTTCGGCCATTGAGACAAGCGTGGAGCCGCAGGGAGAAAAAGGCATTGTCCTCGGGGGTACGCAGAACATCATCGAGTACCCGGACTATATGAGTATTGAAAAAGCCAAAAGCTTTATATCTGTGCTGCAAACCAAAGAGATGTTGTACGATATGATGAAGAAGGCGACTCAGCTTGAATTCTCCGTCACGATCGGGCAGGAAAATGAAGTGAAGGAGCTTCGGGATTTAAGCGTGGTCACCGCCACTTATAAAATCGGCGGCAAATCGCTCGGATCATTTGGTGTCATTGGACCCACACGCATGGATTATGCGAAAGTGATCTCTATATTGGGATATGTGAGCCAGAGCCTTAACAGCATACTGTCCAACTTCATCGATACGGATAAGTAATAAAAGGGGTGAATCAAACTGATGAACGACATTGAAAACAACGAAACGCTCGGCATGAACACGGATAACGCATCGGAGAAAAAACTGGAAGCGGGAGCCAAGACGGCCGACGAGATCAGGCAGGGAAGCAAAAAGAAGCTTGAGACCGAGCTTGCAGCGGCTGTTGCTGAGCGCGATGAATATAAAGATAAATATCTGCGTACGCTGGCGGAATTCAACAATTTTAAAAAACGTACATCCTGCGCGCGCAGCGAAGCGCTCAAAGACGGCCAGTGCGTGGCCGTAGAACAGATATTGCCCGTGCTCGATAATCTCGAGCGCGCGCTTGAACATATTGAACCGGAGCAGGACAGCCCGATGGCACAGGGTTTTTCGATGGTGCATAAGCTGCTGGCCGAGGCGATACAAAAGCTTGGAGTGGAAGAAATCCCGGCGATGGGCGAGCCTTTTGATCCCACAAAGCATCAGGCGATTCAGATGGTAGATGCCAAGGAGGGCGAAACACCCGGCAATGTGGGCGCCGTCGTACAAAAAGGCTATATGTCTGATGACCGGGTGATCCGGCACAGCATGGTTATAGTAAACAAGTAATATAATTTATATAAGGAGGAATTATGACGATGGGTAGGATTATAGGAATC
>CAZNVX010000195.1:0-6185 GCA_964576225.1 uncultured Christensenellaceae bacterium | reverse complement strand
TGTGGTTGCAGTGCATCTGTTTGATGAAGGTGTCAGCCGGGCAATCCAGCTTCGCGAACGCATGCGGCCAGTTGTCCTGGGATGCGCACGCGTACTCTTCGTTCTTCTCCGCGCCAAAGTCCACAAATTCGCCGCGCATCGCCACCATACGGTATTTTGTGGTCTCCTTGCTGCGCGTCATACGAGCCAGTGTCACGCGTCCCGGCTGCGCGATGTGGTATATGGATGGGCCGCCGGCCGGGTAATAGTCTCCTTCGGGACGCAGCTCCACGTTTCTCAAATTGATTTCCGGGTCTTCACTTTTACCGGCGAAATAGGTGGCATGGGTGCCGGAGTTGCAGAAATCCCAAAAACCCACCGTGTCGTAGTAATTGCGGATGTCGGCGAACAGCGCCGGCTTGCCGCCCGACACATGGTTGAACACCTGCATTGTCAGCGCGGCATCCATGTCTGCCTCCGTCGCGCAGACAAACGGGTCATGCGGCGCGCCGTCCGGTCCGTAATAGTCGTTCAGGAACGCTTCGGGCAGATCAGAAGTGGAATAGTGCTCTGTCAGCTCGCGCTGCCCCTTGATGCCGGCGAAGTCGTAGCCAAACTCGTCGATCAGGCTGCGCATGCCGTAATACATGGCGATGGAACGGCGGAACAGCTCTTCGGTCAGCAGAAATTTGCCGCCCGGCTCCAGCCAGTGTATTTTCTTCAAATGCTTTTTTAAGTAATCCGCCGCTCTGTCCACCTGCTTGCCTTCCTTCAGGGCAATCTCGGCACGGCGCACCAGCTCCATCTGGTCCACATGATCCACGTCAATACCGAATTTCTTCATCCACAGCGCCGGATCCGCCACCGCCGTGTCAATGGACAGCGAGCGCCCCCCAACATGTACGTATGTGAGCCCTTTGAGCCGGTTGAACGCCGAAACGCCCATGATGTAAGACTTGAGCTGTTTCATCAGCTCCGGTTTGTCGATATCACCGAACAGCTTAAAGAAAGGAATCCCGATTTGATCCAGTGATCCCGCGTTGGCCAGCATGCCCACCAGCGCCGGACGTTCAAAGTAATAGTTTGCATATAATATGATGGGTTTGGGACAGAACTGGGCGGCCATTCGCGCGAATCCCGGCCACGCCCATACGCAATAGTTGAAGATCACACAGTCAACATCTTCTTTGGTCATCATTTTACCGTATTCCACAGCCATGGAGTTCTTCCAGATGGCCTTGGGCGCCGCCACCACTTCAAAACCTTCTTCCTCCAGCCGCGCCTTCACCTTTTGCTGGAAGCGATCGTTGATCGGATCAACCGCTACCTGCAAAAAGTCACGGCCGTCACCGATTGTGATTAGTCCAACCTTTATTTTTCTGCTCATCTCTGTCCTCCTCACGGTTACTAATTATTGGTTTTTTTATTATATTTTATTTGTTATGGTTGCTTTATGTTTTTTATATTTTCTTTTTCTTAATTTTGATTACACATTAACATCATATGTGTTCAATGTCAACCATATGTTTATCTATTATTATTTATTCTTTCTTTTTATATGTTTAGGTTGTTAACAGACATCGGCCTGCCGTTTCGGCCCTCTTTGAGAAAACCCGCCCAGCATGATAATATGGTCTCGGCTCAGAAACTTTTAGAATTATATTGTTGTGACGCAACGGCTATCTTTTTCGTCTTAATGAATGAAGGCCTTTAAATGATAAAGGAGATCCGTATGGATGAGCAGCCATGTGATCAGCAGATCGTCGAGATGTTCTGGCAAAGAAGCGACAGCGCAATCAGGGAAGTACAGAAAAAATACCACAACCTGCTCATGCATATTGCGCGCAATATAACCGCCTCGTTGCGGGACGCGGAGGAATGTGTCAACGATACGTATCTGAAGCTTTGGAACACCATCCCGCCCGTCAGGCCCGATTCATTGAAGAATTATGCGGCGCGTATCGCCCGCAACCATGCAATCGACCTTTATCGCAAATCCGCCTCCAAAGCTCATCGGAACGAGGTTGCCCATATCATCGCGGAGCTTGGGCAAATGCTGCCGCATCGTGAAGATGAAATTGAATCGTTAGAATTGCGCGCTCTGACGAATGGCTTCTTAAGCACATTGGATCAACAGACACGCGTCCTTTTTATCCGGCGATACTGGCTATCCGAATCCATCTTGGGTTTATCACGCTTCTTTGGATTGAAGGAGAGCGCCGTGAAAATGAGACTGCTGCGCACCCGCCAGATGTTCAAGGCTTATCTAAGTGACGGAGGGATCAACGAATGAACGGCGTCGATTTTTATCTATCCATGAACCTGATCCACGATCAGTATCTTGAAGAGGCGCTTGGAGCCATGCCTATAAAACGGCATAAAGCGAGGCGGTTTCTGATACGAGCGGCTGTGATTGCGGCAGCGCTCATCCTTGCCTTTGTCGCAATAACCAACCTGTTTCCGGCTACAGCCTATGCGCTCAGCGGTATTCCCGTATTGGGAGACCTCGTCAAAGCCGTCACTTTCGACCCAAGCATGAAAGCCTGTCTGTCCAATGCTTATGCACAGTATGTCGGTGAAAGCCAAAGCGTAGATGGACATCATTCCGAGGTTTTTTGCATGGTCGTGGACGCCGGCCGTATATCTGTTTTCTTTGAAACAGATGTGCCTGCTTATGCCGAATATGAAGGTGACGCTTATTTTTCAATAGACCGCATCACCGACAATCTAGGGAGTGAGCTTTCCTATGGCTGCGGTATTTACGAAACAAACACAAAAAATCTTTATGAATTCCGAATAGATCTGTCCGAAGAAGAACCCGTTCCCGATTCGTTTCGTTTTCGAATCCAGTACTTCACATCTATGGGTTATTCCAAAGAAGTGGCATGTGCTGAGTATACTTTGGTTCCGGACAAAAAACACAGCATTATTGTGAGCAGTTTTGAGATTGATTCCTCTGTCACACTCATGGGTCAAACGATTCATATCGACAGGCTTGACATCTTTCCCACTCAGTCCAAGCTTTATTTCAGCACGGATGACGCCAATACCGCTCTGCTCAAAGATATTTCGATTACACTATATGACGAACTAGAACGCCCCTATGCGCAGCGCTCCAACGGTGTTATCGGAACGATTTCAAACAACGGGAACATGCTTTCCAAATGGTACGAAAGCCCTTACTTCAACAACGCAAAAACTCTCACCGCGACGATTTCGGCAGTCTCATTCCTTGATAAATCAGCACAATTTGGAACCGTGGACCATGCAAACAGTAAAATCACCAATATACCGGACGGTGTTTTTGTCGCTTCCATGATATTGGATGACAAAGGCACTTTAGAGATTGCGTTGAAGGTACCGGAAGACATCGCCTGTCACGTTGCATCTGTTGAATACAAAGATATGATAGGGAATGAATATAGCTCAGCGTACTTACGGACGCCCGAATACTGGTCCGATTATCTCGGTAAAGTTATTTGTGAAGCGGAAACCGGCTATGAGTATCAGGTGTTTTCAATCTCGAATTACAAGGACAACACCTATCAGGTTGAGTGGATATATGCGCCTATTGTTGAGCTTATTGTTCCCATTGAAATACCGATTGTTAAATAGAGAAACGAAGGCCTCCATCCGGCGCCCATGCAAGCCGGCCCCCAGTCCATCCGTCTGCTCAAGATAGTCTTTTATATACCTTTTCCGGATGAGGGAAGCGGCACCACGCATCTGCGAAAGCGCAGTAACCCGCCATGCCGGCGCCGGCATCACCCTGCGTTTCTGCGTCAGCACCACGACATGACGGGCTCCCCATACCCCCGCAGCGCATTTGCCGCGGATCTCCCTTTATTCAGCGCGCCGATAGTATCGGCCATCTCCCGCGACCCGGTGCAACGCCTTAATCCCCGGCGTCCAGCTCAAACAAACCGCCCAGGGATTTAAACAGTATTTTGAACTTCTCGTACTGCTTTTTATATTTCTCATGGTTAACCATATTGGGCTCAAAGGACTTCTTGATTTTGACCATGGCATCCGCCGCGGTCTCGATGCTCTCAAACACGCCCGCCGCGCAGCCTGCCAGTATCGCCGCACCCAGGCACGCCGTGTCCTGAGCGGAATGAGTTATGTGCAGCGTCTTGCCGGTGATGTCCGCCTTGATCTGGTTCCATATCTCCGACTTGGAGCCGCCGCCCATGGTGCGTATCTGTGCAACTTCAAGACCCATGTCCTCGATAGCTTCAAGGTTGCGGCTGATAATATAGCCCAGGCTTTCCATGATGCTTCGGATGAAATGCGCTCTTTTGTGCTTCAGCGTTGCGCCGTAAAACACGGCCTTTGCGTTCAGATTCACATCGGGCGCCATAGAACCCTGCAGATGCGGAAGCGTGATCAGCCCGTCCGAACCGGGCTCAACCGTTGCCGCCTCCCTGTTCATCAGGTCGTACGCGTCAATACCCGTCAGGCTCTGCATCCCCACCGCATCGGTGCAGAAGCTGTCACGAAACCACCTCAGGCACATGCCGCCCGTCGTGAACGTGTGCATCATATACGTATCCGGCACAGCGAAATAGTGCACCGGCATCAAACGGTTTTCGTCATACGTCAGCTTGGCGGTCGGCACACAGATTGCCAGCGCCGCGCCAATGTTTTCCGAGAATATGCCGGGGCGGATGTTGCCCACGCCAATGGCGCCGGCCGCCTGATCCAGACAGCCGGTGCTGATTTTGGCCTCAGGCGATATCCCAAGCTCCTTCGCCATTTCGGGCAGAATTGTCCCCACCAGCTCGCCCGATTCCCTGATCTCGGGCAGCCAGCTTTCATCGATACCAATAAAATTGAGCATCTCCGTCCAGTATTTCTTGGTTCGTATATCCCAATACTCCGTGGACGTCAGCAACGACCCTTCTGCCACAAACCGGCCCGTCAGCTGATAGATGATATAGTCCTCCAGCAGCAGTATGTGCCGCACACGGTTAAACAGCTCCGGCTCGTTCTCCTTGACCCAGAGTATCTTGGCCGCCGGCCAGCACGCCTCAAAGCTCACCTGGCCTGTCACCTCGTAGCACTTCTCATCGCCGAACTGCCGTCGCAGCTTCTCCGCCTGCGCCCCCGCGCGGTTATCCATCCAGACAATAGCGTTTTTCAGCGGCTGCGCGTCCGCATCCAGCAGGCACAGCGTCTCACCCTGCACCGAAAACCCAACCACCGTGATATCACGCGTGTCCACTGCGCCAGACTGTGCGATCACATGCATACATTGTTTGATTGAATCCATGTAAACGCCGCACGGCGCTTCTACAATGGTCGTGCTGGGCGTCAGCAGTGAATACTCCACCACGGCCGATGCGCATTGCACACCGCCGTGATCATACACAGCGGCTTTCAGCGATGTGGTGCCAATATCAAGGCCCAGTATGTATTCCGGCATAGCTTCCTCCTTTGTTATTGGTGCGGCGCACAAGACCAGGTAAGTATTGCTTTTTCACTGCCGATATTGTACAGCTTGTGATCCTTGCCCTCGGGCACCAGCATGGCGTCTCCGGCAATCAGACGGTAATACTTGTCGTCCTGCGACACATAGCACAGCACCTCGCCCTGTACGCAGTAAAACACCTCGTGCGCTTCGCTGTGCCCCGGGTCCACCGCGCCCACGCCGCCCGGCGGCAGCTCCGACATACCAAAAGTGATCTTGTCCGTTTTGTAATACTCCCGGCAGACCTCCTGATCCTCCATCCATATCTTCGTGTCATTTTTGGATGTGATGATGACATCGCTCATGGCTATCCTCCTTGATATTGTATTACTTCAGGCTGCTCATGCAGCTGATGACGACCTCAAGGTTTTCTCTGAAGCTCTCATCCGGCGCAAAATTTTTGGTAAACAGCGCCGATCCCATCGTGAACCCCCAGGGATTGATCTGATTTATGAACGCGATTCTCTCCGGGCTGTTGATGCTCCCGGCAATCACAACTTGTTTGCTGACACGTCGGCAAAACTCCTCTGCCAGCCGCGCACCCTCTTTATGCCGAAAAGCCAGAAGATCAATGCCGTCGACGCCTTTGTCAAGCAAACCTTCGGCATCCTTTATCACTTCGTCAATTGAGCCTTCCAGCACACTGGGGCTTCCGTATACCTGTCCGCAGAACGGCAGGAACTTGATGGGTTGCGTTTTGAGATAGTCAAACACGCTCTTGTGGTACACAGTGCCC
>CAZNVX010000194.1:0-6208 GCA_964576225.1 uncultured Christensenellaceae bacterium | reverse complement strand
CCTGCACAAAATCCAGACGCGCACCGGCATACTGAGATATAACTTTCATCTTCTCTTTCTCTTCGGAATACATATTCCCTCCTAGCGTCTCGAGATCACTTCGTCTTCGTATTTCCGTATATCGTCTAGCCATTCGAAGCCAACAGGCACACCGCACCGCCTGCAGTACTCATCCCAAACTGCACCCCATGGAAGCTGCTTCTCTTCCTCAAACAATGCAAACCGCGTGGTATAATCAAAATCAGCTTCCGCCTTTTTGATTGCGGGTAGCTCAAGCAGAGATATCAGCATGGCTTTCAGAAATGCGCGGGACCCGATGACCCACGCCGCAATGCGGTTGATGCTGGCGTCGAAGAAATCAAGCGCGTAGAAGATACGACCCATACCGCTCTGAACGCATTCCCGCGCAATCAGCCGTGTGTCATCTGTCAATGCCGCCACATGATCGCTGTCCCATCTGATACCGCGCGACACGTGCAGCAGCAAAGAATCAATGTACATCAGCACCGAACTGATTTTGTCACTTATCGTCTCGGTTGGGTGGTAATGCCCAGAGTCAAGGCACAGCGTCATATTGTTTTTTATCGCATAACCCAGATAGAACTCAAATGAACCAGGCACAAAGCTTTCCGACCCAATCCCAAACAGCTTGCTTTCGATCGTATCGACCAGATAGTTCTTATTAAATTTCTCTTCATATATATCATCTAGCGCATCTTTTAGTCTCATGCGCGCGCCCATACGGTCGGCCGGCGTGTCCTTCATGCCGTCTGCCGCCCATAAATTGTTGACGCTCGGCGTTCCTGTCTGTTTGCCAAACTCAGCTGCGATCTCCCGCGTGCGCTTGCAATGCTCGATCCAAAACTTCCTTATTTTTCTATCCGGGTGCGTGATTGACATGTTGTCTTGAAACAAATCGTGCGAAAACAGCGACGGGTTGAAATCCAGCCCGAAACCGTTTTTTTTGGCCCAGCAAAGCCACTTGTCAAAGTGCGCAGCTTCCAGCTTATCACGGTCCACCCGCGGTCCGTCGAACTCGGCGTACATTGCGTGTAGATTCAGCTTTTTCTTTCCGGGAATTAATGAAAAGGCCTTATCAATATCGGCTCTTAACTCATCGCCGTTTCTCGCCTTACCCAAATAATTGCCTGTCGCCATGATTCCGCCAGTCAGTGCACCGTCCGATTCAAAACCGGTTACGTCGTCCCCCTGCCAGCAGTGAATAGACAACAGCAGCTCTTTCAATGTTTCGATGGCGCTGTCTGTATCAACCCCAAAGCTCCTGTACCGTTCATGGGCGCTTTCATACGCTTTTATTACTCTGTCACTACACATTGTTTTCTCCTCGCTTGCGTAATTGCTATACTACAACAGAATGCACCTTCAGCAAGTCTGCTGTTTTCTTAAACTGTCTTGCATTATGCCCCACCGCCAGCGCGCAATGGTGCGTCGGCGCTTCAACAAACCATTTGTCCATATAGTCAGCCGGCGGCAACGGGAACCGCACATGCGTTGAGGTGTTACCAACCATCAGTGTCTGTCCGTTAACGGCTTCGCCCTCGCTGAAAATCATCTTGAGCCTTCCGTTTATCGTTTGCGTGACACCCAGTGTTGTCACCTTTCCCGTTTTAACATTCGCCTCAACTGAAACGCCGTTTCCCTTTTTGCCATGATATATGCCCATGCCCCGAAGTATTGGCTTCCCCTGCGAGATCAGTATGTGGAATGGACCGTCATGTCCGAGAATCAGAGTGTTAAGGTCGTAGTCCGCCGCAACGATCTCGGTATAGCTGCCGCCCACGCCTAATGCATCACAAATCTTCATCGCGACCGCTGTTTTTAAGTCCCCCTCGCCCGCGCAAGGCACACCAGCCGCGGTGAGCAGTGAGTGACCGACAATGAAACCGCCTTGAATGCGCTCGTATTCGTTGTTGTTGCTGCCATGATAATAATACGTCAACGAATCAAGATCGAACTCCTGCACCATCATCTCCTGAGCAACGGCGATCCGCGCAGACCATTCCAGCTGCTCGCTGCTTGGTTTTCTTGCTATAGGATCCGACGGCGAATTTCCAGATATTTCGAAGAAGTCCTCGATTTCCCTGATCTTTACTTTGACTTCAGTCTCCGTCACTTTTTTTAATTGTTTTTCCAGATCACACATCTCGATCAGCTCAATGTGCAGCCCAAGCTGAGCGGACAGCATCGTATAGTCGCTATACATGTCGAGCATTCCGCTGTAACTGTTTCCAAGAAAACCAAACCGCGCATGGCGAAACATGCGCTTAATCTTGGCCGCCTGACACCACTGTCCGATTTCGTCCCATGCCTTGATCGCTTCAGGCCGGTCAGCCGTCGCCTCATCTGTCTCTGAACCCGCAGGCGTCTGCTCCTGCCCCATAAGCCCATTGACAATGCGGTATTCAATGCCAGCGCGAGACAGCGCATTTGCAAATTCGGGCACCGGGCATGCGCCGCAATGTGCCAGCCATTGTCCCGTTGATGTATGCAGGTAGTTCATCTGCGCCGCCGGCTGCAGGTTCAGTATGACCAGCGGTGCGCTGCAGATCTGATGGACAGGCAGTATGCAAGAGCTCGTACAATATGTGGCCGAATACATAAAGACGATGTCCACGTTATTGGCGTTAAAATATTCACCGGCCAAACGGCTGCGTAGCTCATCATCCACCAAACCAAAATTAAAAACGTCTCCGTATGCCGACACTTTGTTTTCAATATATTTTATATACCCGGTCAGCCGCTGCTCAAGCCCTTCAAACTGCGGCCAATATGCCTTTAATCCGACACCGTATATGCCGATTATCAGCCTCGAATTTTTTCTCTTCAGCATGATATGCTCCCTATCACAAACTGCTCTTGTGTTGAAATGCTCTTTTCCTAATCATAATGGCACGTGTGTTTAAACGTTTTATACGCCTTTTGCCACACGTCATTATCTTGCGGCTCGTATTGCTTCAATTCAAAAGAGTCGAATACCACACGCCGTAAATCGTTTAGCGATTTGACTTCTTTCACTCCATAGGCCTGCATCAGTATGTTGCCCGCAGCTGTGGCTTCGATCGGCCCCGCAATCACTTTAAGACCCGTCGCGCTAGCAGTAAATTGCGTTAGCATTTCGTTTTGAATGCCGCCGCCGATGACATTGATCTGCGTCAAGTCTTTGCCCGACGCTCTCGTCAGCATTTCCAGCATGCACCGATATTTGAGCGCCAAGCTCTCAAATATAATGCGCGCGATCTGCCCAATTTGATCCGGGTGCAATTTGCGCTGTCCCGTTTTACTCAAATAGCTGCAAATCTCTTCTGGCATATTGGACGGATGCAAAAAAGCGTCATTATTCGGGTCAACGTACCCGAAAAACGGTTCTGCTTTTTTGGCCAGTTCAACGATTTTTCCATAACTCAGATCAGGCTGTTTTTTTCGCCAGTGATTCCTGGCCTGCTGAATAAGCCAAAGGCCCATCACGTTCTTGATAAAAAGTTTTTTGCCGAACGAACTGCCATAATTGGCGATATTGTTTTTCTTTGATTCGTCACTCACAACGGCTTGGTCCAGCTCCAGCCCAATCAAGGACCATGTGCCCGAACTGATGAATGCAATGGGGTCTGCAAACGAAGGCACGGCCGTCACCGCGCTCGCCGTGTCATGCACAGGCGGAGCAATGATGGTGCATTGTCTTGATATTCCGGCTTCATCTGCAATATCTTCCCGTACGGTGCCGAGTACAGTGCCTGCCAAAACCACCTCCGGCAGTTTGTCTTTGCCAATGCCGAATGCAGTTAGCACTTCTTCCTGCCAGCCCTCAGATATTGTGCTGTAGATATTGGACGTCGACGCGATTGAATACTCTGATCTCAATGACCCGCATAGAAAATAATGCAGAATATCGCCTATAAAGAGCAGATGTTCTCCCGCGGTCAACACCGGGTCATTATCCCTTTTTGCAGCGATCAGCTGGTTGAGTGTGTTGATCTCCATTTGCTGGATACCCGTTAATTCGTACAGTTTTTCCAGCCCTAGTTTTTCTTCAACAATCTTCGAGGTATCCTTGTTACGCTTATCACGGTAATGATACGGATTCTCACACAGCTTTCCATATCGGTCCAGAAAGCCATAGTCGACACCCCAAGTGTCCACAGCCATCGTACAAGGTTCATCCTTATACATTGCCGCATACTCTTTAAGTCCGTTCTTTATTTCGGAGAACAACCGAAAGATGTCCCACTTGAGACTTTCGTTCACATACGTTCCCTGAGTCGGAAACCGATATATTTCTTCCATCCGCAGCTTGCCGTCCACAATCTCGCCGACAATCGCTCTGCCGCTTTCCGCGCCCAAATCAAACGCAATATGCTTCATAATCCACTGACCACTTTTCTTAAATACTCTTCATCAATCGGGTAATATCCGAACTCTATGACGGCATCCAAAAACGCCTGATAATTGACCGGGCTGATGCCTTTATGTATTGAATTGCTCGAAGAAATAATATGTCCGCCGCCGACCGCTCCGTCAAGAATGCATTGGGCCGTTTCTTTGCGCACGTCGTCCACGGGTTTGCCGACCAATGTCTCCACGCAGTCCACATTGCCTTTAAGTGCAATGCGGGCCCCATATGTTTTCTTCATATATGCCATGTCCATGTTGCCAAGAGGATCAATCGGATCTAGACAGTCAATTCCCGACTCCACGAGCTCTGGCAGAATCGCCCGTAAGTCGCCGTCCGAATGCTTGATGACGAGCAGCCCCAAATCCTTAAAGTTTCCAACCAGTTCCTTGAAGTACGGATAAACCTGTTCGAGATACATCTCCGGCTTTATCAGCAAGCCGGTGTTGTTAGCAATATCATCGCCTATTACGACAGCCTCAATCCCGATCTCCACCAGGTTTTTCGCAATAGCGGTACTGTGCGCCACGCACATCTTCATCATTGCTTCGATCAGCTCCGGATCTAGGTAAAAGGCCATAAGAAACTCTTCAAAACCCATTAGATCGCGTGGCTGAGAAAACACGTCTTTGACGCGCGGCACAACCGCAATCTCATCTCCGACCGCTGCAAGTGCTTTTTTTATCTTATTATACCGATAATCCGCGTCAGGATCGGGGATGACGATCTTTTCAAAGTCAGCAATATCCTTTACCGGATATCCGACAGGGTTTGGATAGTCGTCATACGACACGCGCACAACGCCCCACTCATCTTTAAAATGCCGGTCGTCAATCCGCTCCTGCGTATAGTCAAGCGATACGGCTATTCCGTCCAGCCCTGCTTTTCTGGCAAACTCGACATCGCTGACCGCTCCGTTCATGTCTTTCATGACATGCGGGTGCAGCACCCACTCCATTGTGGGCAGCCGGTCAGGCTGCTGCCGTCTGAGCGCTGCAAGTATCCTTTCTCTGCCTGTCATGTCAACCCCCAAGTGTGTTCATCCCGCCGTCTTTTCGCTCAGCAGCAATTTTCTGAGCCCAGCCGCTGTTTCTGTAGTTGCAAAGTGGATCCACATCATCCAGCCCGATTTCGAGGCGCACCTCGGCGATCAGCGGCTCCACATCTGTGTTAAACGCATCCATAACTGTTTTGTTTGCAAGGATTATGTCATTTTCCGCCTGTGCTGCAGCCAGGGCTTGGCGGTCGATGATTAAAGCCTTGGCATGCGCCGTCTGCACATTCATCACGGAATAAATGATCCCTTCGATGCTGGGCTCGATGTTGTGTGATTGGTCTAGCATATAGGTGATATTGGTATCGAGACCGTTAAGCCCTGCGTCCACAATTTCTTTAAATATCAGATACATTTCGAGCGGACTGACCGTTCCCGTAATCAGGTCGTCATCCGCATACCTTCTGTTGTTGAAATGGAACCCGCCGAGCTTGCCTTCGTCCAGCAGTATTGAAATAATCTGTTCAATGTTAACCCCTGCAAGATGATGCCCAAGGTCGACAAGCACTTGGGCGCGATCGCCCAGCTTTTGGCAGACCAGCATGGACATGCCCCAGTCGCCCAAGTCGGTGTGGTAAAAGGCCGGCTCAAAGAACTTGTATTCGACCAACATGCGCATGTTCTGCGGCATGGCCACATAGACCTGGGCCAGACAATCCACCAGCCGCTTTATGCGCGCGCGAAAGCTGTCTTGGCCGGGGGAGCTGGTACCGTCGGCCAGCCAGATACTGAGCAGGCGTGAATCC
>CAZNVX010000193.1:0-6222 GCA_964576225.1 uncultured Christensenellaceae bacterium | reverse complement strand
TATGGTTTTGTATACCCCCGAACCGACCGTCCCCAGCCCGATCAGCGCGATGTTCACATTTTTCATCTGTCCCCCTCATTTTTCGGCTTTTTGGCATTCTTATGGTAGAGTATGTTGAGCCCGGTCAGCGTTAACAGACTGTTGACCTCATCAATCTCATGCGTCTCCTGGGCAATCAGCCGGGCGAGCCCGCCCGTGGCGATCACCTTCGGATCACCGCCCATCTCCGCTTTGATGCGTCGGATGATGTAATCCACCTGGCCCACATACCCGTATATGATGCCGGCCTGCATGCCCGTTACCGTATTCTTGGCAATCACCGCGTCCGGCTTTAGCAGCTCGACCCGGGGCAGCTTGGCCGCGCCCAGAGCCAGCGCTTCAGCAGATATCTTGACCCCCGGGCAGATCGCGCCGCCCAGAAAATCACCCTCCTGCGATACAGCGCCGAACGTGGTGGCTGTGCCAAAGTCCACAATGATGCATGGCCCGCCGTAAAGCGTATACGCCGCCACGGCCCCCACAATGCGGTCGGCGCCCAGCTCTTTGGGGTTGTCGTACAGTATGTTGATGCCCGTTTTCATGCCAGGCCCCACCACAGCCGCCTTTTTCTTGAAATAGGTGGCACACATGTGCTGCAGCGTATAGTTGATGGACGGGATCACCGATGAAATGATGATACCCTGCACCTCGTCCGGGCGGCGCCCCACATGATCGAAAAAAGAGATGATGCGGATGCCGTATTCGTCCGCCGTGCGCTCGAGCTTGGTGGCCATACGCCAGGAGTTGATCAGCTTGTCGCCGGCGAACAGCCCGCATTTGATGTTGCTGTTGCCCACATCCAGTACAAAAACCATTTATTTCTCCAAATTCTTTATTCCGCGTTGCTGCTTCAGCCTGCTTATGGCACCGATGACCGGTACGCAGACCAGAACCGCAACGGCGGCCTCAGGCAGGCCGTTCATGGCGCCGATCACCGCCAGCAAGCCGAAAAGCGATGGCGGCGTGCTGCCAAATACCTCCGCCACCTGCGCAATTTCCGGCAAAAAAAGCAGATACAACGCGCCGAGGAAAAGCACCGTATTGGTGAATGACCCCGCCAGAGCGCCAGCTCCCGCAGCCACCCGGCGCCGCGTTTTTGATTCGCCGTTTATAGCCCGGTACACCAGCCATGTCGTGACCGGCACCAGCAGGCGCGGAACAAACACAAGCAGAACGGTTTTGAGCGGGCTGAGGGTAAACAACAGCTGACTTAATGGTGTGGGCTTGATAAATATCTGCAAAAAGCTGGTCAACCCGAAAAAGAAACCGAGCACCAGACCCACGCCAAGCCCTTCGGTTATCGTACCGATGATAACGGGTATGAGCAGCAGCGTGATTTCAATCGGCGGTATGGGAATATAACCCAAAGGCGTCAATCCCAACAGCAGACAGATCGCAACAAGCAGCGAGGCGACGACAAATTTACGCGTATTCGTATTCATTTTTCCCTCCGTTCAGGTTCCGCATTGCGGATACCCGACATTGTGTTATTCGGGTTTTCTTTATGCTGCGTAGCGCTGCGCCATGTCATGCACCCGCAACAAAAACCCAATGTGTATTATATCAACATCGCTTCCGGTACGCAATCCTTATTGCGAATCGCTGCGCCGCATGTTCCGGCGCGTCTCTTTGATCTTTTTTTCATAGCCCTCGTCGGACGGACGGTAATACACACGCCCCGCCAGATTATCAGGCAGATACTGCTGCGGCGTATAGTGCCGCTCATAATCATGGGGGTATTTGTACCCTTTGCCGTTGCCAAGGGATTTCGCCCCGTGATAACTGGTGTCGCGCAGATGAAGCGGCACGGGCACCTGATAAGCATGCTCCGCATCCGCAAAGGCGTCGTCAATGGCCGACACCACCGCGTTGGACTTGGGAGACTCGCAGATAAAGATGATGGCCTGCGCGATGGGCAGCTTCGCTTCAGGCATGCCGATCAGCTCAAGCGCCTGCGCCGCCGCCACCGCTTGTGTCATCGCAGACGGATTGGCAAGCCCCACATCCTCACTCGCGTGGGCGATGATACGGCGGACAATCACACGCGGATCCACTCCCGCATAGATCAGCCGGGCGAACCAGAACAGCGCAGCGTTTGCATCCGATCCGCGCAGCGATTTGCAAAAAGCGCTGAGCATGTTGTAGAATTCCTCGTCGTCACACCGCACCGCGCGCCGCTGAATAGACTCCTCCGCAATGGACAGATCAATACGTACCGATCCATCCGCCGATGGCGGCGTGGTCAATACGGCCAGCTCAATCGCGTTCAGCGCCGTGCGCGCATCGCCGTTGGCCACATTGGCGATATGCTCCAGCGCATCGTCCTCCACAATCACCTTTAGAGAGCCCAAGCCGCGCTCGCTGTCGGCCAGCGCCATACGGACGATCTGCTTCACATCGTCTTTTGTCAGCGCGAAGAACTGGAACAAACGGCACCGGCTCACGATGGCGCTCGTCATGCTCACCATCGGGTTCTCCGTTGTGGAGCCGATAAAGCGGATGACGCCTTTTTCAATCGCCGGTAATATGCTGTCCGACTGTGTTTTGGACCACCGGTGGCATTCGTCAAGCAGTAGATACGTGGCCTGACCGTGCAGCTTAAGCCGCTCCTGGGCCCGTTCGATAATCACGCGCACGTCCTTGACACCGCTGGTCACCGCATTGAGCTTTTCAAATGCCGCCCCGGTCACGTTCGCAATCACATACGCCAGCGTCGTTTTACCCGAGCCGGGCGGCCCGAAGAATATGGACGATGTCAGCCTGTCTGTCTCTATCGCGCGGCGGAGCAGCTTGCCCGGCCCCACAATATGCGCCTGACCAAAGAACTCGTCTATATTCCGGGGCCGCATGCGGTCGGCCAGCGGTGCGGCACGGTCTATGTTCTGCTCGAATAAATCGCCCATCGTATGCCCCTTTGGCTTTGCCACCCTTTTAAAATGCTTAACCCCATCATACCATGCGCGCCGGAAAGTGAAAAGGCTGTTCCATGCCGCTCTTTGCCGATATACAACATTCGCGCAGCTGTGATATAATCTGTCGGACATC
Organism: uncultured Christensenellaceae bacterium; assembly: GCA_964576225.1. GTDB lineage: Bacteria > Bacillota > Clostridia > Christensenellales > SZUA-584 > SZUA-584. The sequence continues at coordinate 3,138 of CAZNVX010000193.1, read as the reverse complement.
ATTTTCTGGGAGGCCGGATGAAACAAAACGCGAAGCCGTACTTTGTCTATCCGCCGGTGGCCACACTGGCGTTGTATGCCTCGGTCATCGGTTCCCTGATCCCGGCGATCCGCAGCGCTTTCCCCGGTCTGACGCTGACAGCGGCCGGGTTCTTCTCAACGCTTCAGTCAATTGGCACGGCGCTGTCGGTGATTTTGTGCTTCTGTGTGTTCTCCGCGCTGAACAAAGCCCGCATCATGGCAATTTGCACCATGCTGCTGGCCGTCACCGTGGTGCTGTTTGGCGTCAACAACGTGTTGCTGCTGCTGTATGTGCTGCTTTTTTTCATCGGTCTTTTCAATAACATCGTCGATACACTCTCCAACGCTGTGCTGGCCGACCTCACGCCACAGCGCAAGGGCTTCCATATCGGCCTGCTGCAGGCGCTGTGGGCTGCGGCAGGCGCTGCGGGTCCGTACTTCTCGATTCTTCTGGGCAGCGAATATCCCCCTGTCTTCATCGGTTTGGGTATCATCATGGCCATATCCGGTATCGTTTTCACCGCGGGCCTTAGGCGCGAGGTGCGCATGCCGTTCATGCAGCAGCGAGAGAATTTTGGCGCGCTCGGCAAGCTGATTCGTACCATAAAGCAAAAAGGCGTCGCGCTCATCGTGCTGACCAGCTTTTTCAACGCTTTCGTGCAGGTCAGCATGATCATGTTCATCACCAGCTATATACTCGGTATCGGCGGCGGCCCTTACCACTCTGCTTTCGCCCTCTGCATGATATTCGTCGGCACGCTGGCCGGCCGGGTGATTTATGCGCGTCTCTCGGGCCGTCTGGCCATCCGCACCATCATGATGGCATCCAACGCGCTGGCCATTGCGGGATATGCGGCCATGCTCCTCTGCCCGGACCCCGCGTGGGCGGGCATTCTGGCCATTATCGGCGGCATCGGCATCGCGCCCAATTTCCCCGGTCTGGTTGTGGAGGCCTGCCATATCGTTCCGGACGATACGGCCTCGGGCACGGCGCTGGTGTTTCTGGGCTACACCGTCGCCTGTTTCGCCGCCCCGCCCGTCATCGGTGCCATCGGCGACGCAGCGGGGCTCCAAATGGCACTGCTCGCTGCCACAAGCGTTTTGCTGATCGTGGTGGCGCTTTCTTCGTTTCTGCGCCGCCAGATTTCATGAGCCGCCCGAATCTTTTTGCCTTTGATGCGAATCGCTGTTGAAAATCGCCGTTTTGCCGATAATAATTCTTGACACACCCGGCGGGAATGTATAGAATATAGTTTGCCTGTTTTTTATCGGTCACTAGCCCCGATCGACGAAAAGCGGCTTAATAAAACGATTATTTGCACAGCCAGGAGGACGGCCTAAATGAAAACATATATGGCAAAGCCCGGCTCTGTGGAACGCAAATGGTATTTGGTCGATGCCGAAGGCATGGTTTTCGGTCGGCTCGCAAGCCAGGTCGCGTCCATCTTGCATGGCAAGAACAAGCCGGAGTATACGCCGCATGTCGATACGGGAGACTTTGTGATCATCATCAATGCTGACAAAGCCGTATTCACAGGAAACAAGCTCGATCAGAAGGTTTACCGTCGGCATTCCGGATATGTCGGCAGTATGAAAGAAACAAAATATAGCCATTTGATGCAAATCAAGCCGGAGTTTGCGATGATGGAAGCCGTGCGGCGTATGCTGCCCAAGAGTAAGCTGGGGCGGCAGATGCTTAAGAAGCTGCGGGTGTACCGCGGAGCCGAGCACAACCACGCTGCACAAAAGCCCGAGCTGATAAAGCTTGAAGGCTGACAGGAGGATATAGATTGTGGCAAAAATACAGTTTTTAGGAACAGGCAGACGGAAGAGCTCAGTTGCACGCGTGATCCTCTCGCCCGGCAACGGAAAGCTCGCTGTTAATAAAAAAACCATCGAAGACTATTTCGGTTATGAGACGCTGCGGATGCTGGTCAAATCACCCCTCGTGCTCACCGAATCGCTGGCCAAGTATGATGTCGTGGTCACCGTCAAGGGCGGCGGGCACACGGGTCAGGCCGGCGCCATCCGCCATGGCATCTCCCGTGCGCTGGCCAAGTCCGAGCCGGAGCTCAGAGGCGTTCTCAAGAAAGCCGGTTTCTTGACAAGAGATTCGCGCATGAAGGAGCGGAAGAAATATGGGCTTAAGGCCGCCAGGCGTGCGCCCCAGTTCTCCAAGAGATAATACGACACATAACAAACGCCCTTTTAGGGGCGTTTTTTCATATCATCTTTATTGATATTCATCTGGTTTAAAGATCATTACCATTAGCAAAGAACGTTTTGTTGAATCGGCTGTATGTATTGGTGCTATGCGATCGTCATGTATCCGAGCAGCACGCAGAAGAACAGCAGCACGGAGAGCGCAATGGCGTTAAACGAAAGATCAAGCGTACGTATACGCGCCCAAAGACGTCGGTTCTTCACGAAGTACCGGTATATGAGCCAGCCGATACCCACACTCAGCACGAATATACCGCCCTTGATGAAATATTCCGCAATGTCTATCGGCAGGTTGACGCCAAATAGCAGCGTGATGGCAGGCGCGCCGAACAGCCCGAGCACAAGGCATAAAAACCCGAGGGCCAGGCAGACGCCTGCGCGGTTTATATGCGGCTTGGCCTTGGCATACGTCTTTCCAAAAAGAATAACGGATAGTTTGGTAAACAACACGATGGTTCCGATGTTGATAAATATCAGTGCCGCATCACCAACGGCGTTCTGTGTGCTGTATGATATCAGATATTTTGAAATGCTTCCGTTAAAGAACGGCGCGCCGGTGATGCCGAGTATGGCCGCTATCATAGCTGCGGATGTGAGCGGCATCCGGCGCAAAACACCGCGCATCTTGGTGATGTCGCGTGTGCCGTATTCCTCTGTGATATCGCCCGCGCACAAAAACAGCGCCGTTTTTGACACCGCGTGGTTGAGTATATGAAAGATACCGCCCCACAAAGCCGCTTCGTTGTTCATGTTCACCGCCACCATAATCAGCCCAAGCTGCGATACGGTGGAATATGAGAGTATCAGCTTGATGTCTGTCTGGGAGATGGCAAACACAAAACCCACAACGGCTGTGATGATGCCCGCCGTCAGAAAAAACGGACTGATGTCGATG
>CAZNVX010000192.1:0-6240 GCA_964576225.1 uncultured Christensenellaceae bacterium | reverse complement strand
GGGCACTTTGAGACATTCCGTTTTAAAGGGTACCACACTGCCGGGCACCAGCGATAAGCCGGTGTAAATGCCGTTCTCATAGCTTTTCTCAAACAGCAGCTGCATGCCAAGGCATATGCCCAGGAAGGGTTTGCCCTTTGAAATTTCGTCCAGCATCGTTTTCTTCATGCCGGATTTATCAAGGCAGTCCGCCGCATCCGCAAAAGCCCCGACACCGGGCAGCACAATATGAGTCGCATTGATGATATCCTGCTGTTTCTCGGTGACCCGGGCATCAAAACCCAAAAACTCAAATGCTTTCTGAACGCTTCTTAAGTTGCCCACGCCATAGTCGATGATTGCGATCATTTGTTAAAGCACTCCTTTGGTTGAGGGTATCCCGACGCTTCGCGGATCATTTTCGAGCGCAACACGCAAAGCACGCCCGACGGCTTTGAATACCGCTTCAATCATGTGATGCGTATTCGCGCCATATAGCACGCTGATGTGCAGCGTTATTCTGGCCGCCGAAGCAAACGCACGGAAGAACTCTTCAAAAAGCTGCGAACTCACACCGCCAACCGTATCATCCGGGCAGACGACGCCATACTGAAGGAACGGGCGGCCGGAAAAGTCTACGCTCGCAAAGGCAAGCGCCTCGTCCATCGGCACAAACTGCGTGGCATAGCGCTGAATGTCTTGCTTATCGCCTACGGCTGCCGCAAAAGCCTCCCCAAGCACAAGCCCCGCATCTTCCATGGTGTGATGCTCATCAACGTTGAGATCCCCCTTAGCGGTCAGCGTCAGATCAAACAGCCCATGGCGCGCAAAAAGATCCAGCATGTGATCAAAAAAACCGATGCCGGTATTGATTTTCCTTATCCCTTGACCGTCGATATTCAAGGTCACGTCGATACTCGTCTCCGTGGTTTCTCTGGAAGTGCTTGCTTTCCTCATGGCGTATCCTCCGCTTCAAAACGTATGGCCACGCTATTCGCGTGAGCCTCAAGGCCTTCAGCTCTGGCAAACCTTTTAATGTCATTATAGCATGACTGCAGCGCTTTGCGGTCATAACAAACGTAATTGATGGTCTTGGTAAAGTCGTCCACCGATAACGGGGATGAAAACCGCGCCGTACCCGATGTTGGCAACACATGGTTGGGGCCGGCGAAATAGTCACCCAACGGCTCGGGCGAATATGCCCCGAGAAATACCGCACCGGCGTTTCTTACTTGACCCAGATGACGAAACGGATCCAAGGTCAATATTTCAAGATGCTCAGGCGCAAAATCATTGGCGATCAAAAAAGCTTCATCCAGGGAAACGGTGACCACGATTGTGCCGAAGTCTTTTATCGCCTGCGCCGCGATGCCCCGCCGCGGCAGTAAAGCCAGCTGCCGTTCGATTTCACGCGCTGACTGCCGTGCCAAATCCTCGCTTGGGGTCAGCAGCACACTGGCCGCCTTTTCATCGTGCTCGGCCTGTGAGAGAAAATCAGCCGCAATATAAGCGGGGTTCGCCGTTTCGTCTGCGATAATCAGCACTTCCGATGGCCCCGCTATCATATCGATACCCACTTCGCCGAAAACCTCGCGTTTGGCTGCGGCGACGTAAGCATTGCCCGGACCGGTGATGATATTCACCTTGGGAACACTTCTCGTCCCAAAGGCGAGCGCAGCAACCGCTTGTGCGCCGCCGATCCTCAATACCGTATCCGCGCCGGCGATATCCGCAGCGGCCAGCGTCAAAGGCTCAATACGGCCGTCGCTGCCGGGCGGCGTGACCATCACGACATCTTCCACCCCCGCGATCTTGGCCGGAATGATGTTCATCAGCACGCTGGACGGATAAGCCGCCTTTCCGCCGGGCACATAAACGCCCGCCCGCTGCACGGGGACCACCAGCCGTCCGGTAACAGCGCCGTCCGCCGCTCTCTTATAGCCTTCTCTTTTTTGAAGGTTATGGAACGCCGCGATGTTCTCCGCGCTCTTCTTCAGCGTCGCCATCAGGTCAGACGGAACGGCCTGACAAGCTGCCTGAATCTCACCGGGGCTGACACGGATATTTTCTTGGTTTAAATCGAAGCCGTCGAATCTTTTGGTCAAGGCGAACAGCGCGTCGTCACCTTTCTGCCGGACTTCGTCAATAATACTTCGAACCGTCCCGGTTACGGAGGCATCCGCATCTGCTTTTCTGCTCAGGCGGGCTTTGACGGCTGCTATATCCCTGGAATCGTATATCCGCATGTTATCTTTCCTCTACAGCTTCTCTGATTCGCTCTATCAGCGGCATTAACACAGAGGCTTTAATCTTAAGGCTGGCTCGGTTCACTGCCAGCCTGGCCGAGACCTGCGCCACCTCTTCGGTAATCACCAATCCGTTTTCCACCAGTGTACGGCCGCTCTCCACAATATCAAGTATCACGTCCGAAAGGCCGAGCATCGGCCCCAGTTCAACGCTGCCATTAAGCTTTATACATTCAATGGATATGCCTTTTACCGCATAGTATCTTTTAGCAATTTCCGGATACTTTGTGGCCACGCGCAGTATGGAGGATGTCAGCGAGCTGTCCTTCTTTTCCGGATACCCGGCAATGGCCAGCCGACATCCGCCAAACTTAAGGTCTACCATCTCATAGAGCGGCAGATTGGCTTCCATCAGCGTATCCTTGCCGACGATGCCCATGTCCGCTACGCCATGATCCACATATGTGGGCACATCTGTCGGTTTAACCATGATAAAACGAACATCGTTGGTTCTGTCGAAAAAAATCAGCTTGCGCGTATCCAGGAACATTTCCTTACACTCGATACCGCATCGTTCCAGTATATCCATCGCTTTTTCCGCCAGACGTCCTTTGGCCAGCGCGATTGTGATTTTCATGACCGTCTCCTTAAATTTCTCTCATGCCGTCGTCATCAAAGTAAACGGCAGAACGGGCTTGGTGTGCAGCTTTCATTTTTTCCAGTTCGGATACGGACAGACCCGCGACAACAACCACGCGCATCCCCGCTTCACGCTGTTTCTCTGCCCAGCGAAAAGCAGTACCGTTGCAGGTCTGAGCACAGGAAACCACCGCGTCCGTATTGTAATATCCTGAAAGAAGCCCTTGGCGCTCCATTGCAATCATCACGCGCTTGAGCCCCAGTGCAAAGCCGGTGGCGGGCGCGTTTTCGCCGAACTTGGCCAGCAAATCATCGTATCGCCCGCCGGATATAACCGGGAAGCCAATACCCGGCGTCAGGCCTCTGAAGATGATTCCCGAATAATAAGCGATATCGTGCAGCATCCCAAAATCAATTGAGATGCAATGAGAAAGCCCGTATTCTTCAAGCAATGCGACCACACCGCGAAGATTTTCCACCGCTTCGCGGCAGCCCTCTTCCGCCGACAATGCAAGAGCCTTGTCAAAAACCTCATCTCCGCCAAACAAGCCGGGCAGCGCCATGATCTGATCCTTACGCACACCGGATATACCAAGACGGTCAGTCAAGGTTTCAATGGCATGCAAATCTTTTGAGTCCACAGCATGCCTTAATGCGTCAAGCTGTGCATCCTCCAGCGACAGGCCTGCAACTAGGGATTTAAAGAAAGCCACCTGACCGATATCAATGGTGAATGTATCAAGCCCAACCTTTTGCAGAGCACGGACAGCCAGTGCAATCACCTCAGCGTCCGCGCAACAGCTATCATCACCGATCAATTCGATACCCGCCTGCGTGAATTCACCCGCTTTTCCAATAGCCGGCTCGGCCGCAGCATATGAGTTCTGAATATAGAACAAGCGTTTGGGCTTTCTGTCATTGAGCTTCGTTGCGGCAACCCGTGCTATGGGCACAGTCAAATCAGGACGCAGCACGAGTATACGGCCATTGGAATCCACAAATTTGATCATGCTTTCCTGCATGTATGCGCCGACACCGCTTTGAAACACATCCAGATATTCATATGAGGGCGTTTCTATTTCGTCATATCCGGATAGTATAAATCGTTGCCTTAAAGCCGACTCCATCTTCTTTTTAATGTAACACTCCGCGGGCAGACAATCCTCTACACCATCGGGTACATGTTTTTTATATTTATCCATCACAGCTCCATTTAGCGTTTTAGCATGTTAATATGGTGTATAGTTTAAATGATAATCAAATAGATGTCAACATAAATTTAACAATGACTGTATATTTAAAGCGCCGGAGAAACCCCGGCGCTTTGATTCTTGAAAAGCCATAATGCTTTATTTTCCGCTCATCTGGCGTTCGACCTGCTCGATCATACGCTTAACCATATATCCACCGACATAACCTGCTTCCTTTGAAGTCAGGTCGCCATTATATCCCTGCTTCAGATTGACGCCCAGTTCATTGGCTATCTCATACTTCATGTTAGAGAGATTCTGGTTCTTATTGTTGGATGCCATCGTTATAACCTCCGTTTCTATAAGTTTTCTGCCTCGTCATTCTTATTTGGATCCCTTAGCCTGGTTGATCATCCGTTTAACCATTTCGCCTCCGACCGAACCATTCTGCTTCGACGTCAGGTCTCCATTGTAGCCCTGTTTGAGATTAATGCCCATTTCATTTGCGATTTCGTACTTCATATTATTCAAAGCGTTCTTCGCTTCAGGCACAACAGCTTTATTTCTTGCCATAATGCTCACCTCCTTTGTTTATCTGTTACTCTTAATTTGCCCAATAAAAAAAAAATAAAGCTGGAAATAACATATAGAGAAGGTATTATTAATTAATCGTCGTTTTTTGAAATCTATGATCAAAGCGATTCGCCGAGGCGATTCTGAGCTGGTCATAAAAAACGGGCGATGAAAGTTTGACCTGCTTGGCGATATTTTTTGTTTCTTTAAGCAGATACACATCTTTAATCAGATGCGCCATATAAAGGTCTGAAACGCCGCTTTGGCGGATTCCCAAAAACTGACCCGGCCCGCGAAGACGCAGGTCCTCCTCAGCAATTTTAAAACCATCATTTGTTTTGGTGAGCAGGCTGAGTCTTTCATTGTCCATTTCGGGCGACATCAGAAAACAAAATGACGATTGCTGCCCGCGACCGACCCGGCCGCGCAATTGATGAAGCTGCGCCAGCCCAAAGCGCTCGGCGTTTTCAATCACCATGATTGTTGCGGCAGGCACATCCACCCCCACCTCTATCACGGTTGTAGAAACCAGAATCCGTGTATCTCTGTTTTTGAATGCTTCCATCACAGCATTTTTTTCCTGCGGCTTCATCCGCCCGTGCAGCAATGCCACGCCAAATCGGGAAAATCTGCGCTCCAGTGTTTCAAAAAGCTGCTCAGAAGACCGAACACCGGGCATATCACTGTCCTCCACCAACGGGCATACCACAAAAACCTGCGCATCACTTGACAGTTCGTTTTCAATAAAGGTATACATGTCTTGCCTTTTTGATTCAGGCACGCAGAAGGTTTTGACAGGCTGACGGCCGGGCGGCATCTCATCCAGCACAGATATATCTGTTCTGCCGAAAAGGATGAGCGCAAGCGTTCTCGGTATCGGTGTGGCCGACATAATAAGAACATGCGGTGCATGTGTTTTGGTTTCAAGCATCGCCCGCTGGCCGACGCCGAACCGATGCTGTTCATCGGTGATCACAAGCCCAAGTCTGGCAAACTGCACATTGTCGTATAGCACAGCATGGGTGCCAATCACGATATGCGTATTGCCTGCCGCAATATTCTCGCAGATAAAGCGCCGTTGAGCCGCAGGTGTGCTTCCCGTAAGCAGCTCAATATTGACGCCGGCGCGTGATATCACACGTTGCGCATTTTCAAAATGCTGCCGAGCCAGCACCTCTGTGGGCGCCATCATCACGCACTGATAACCGTTTTGCACGCACAGATGCATCGCATAGAACGCGGGCGTTGTCTTGCCGCTGCCCACATCGCCTTGAACCAGGCGATTCATCGGTTTCGTCTGGATGATATCACGTTCAATCTCATCCATCACACGCAGCTGCGCATTCGTCGGCCGGTAACCGAGTCTGCCAATAAATTGCTGCCGGTCGTTTTGGCGTGCTATAAGGGCAACCGCTCCTTGCCTGACGCAGGTTTCGCGCTCAGCAAGCGCTACATTGAACAAAAGCAGCTCTTCAAAAATCAGCCTCCGTTTTGCTGTATCCAGCGCGTTCTCATTTTCAGGAAAATGAATGCTACTCAGCGCGTCGTTGATTTCTGCAAGTTGATGCTCATCGCGAAATTCGAGAGGAAAGATATCCGGTATGCTTCCGATC
>CAZNVX010000191.1:0-6245 GCA_964576225.1 uncultured Christensenellaceae bacterium | reverse complement strand
CATTTTTAACAGCGAGTATCTTGAGGGCAAAGCATATGACTGGGCATCCGAAGCACGGATCGGGCTGGAATCGGACTTTAAGACACTCCAATTGAATCTAGCGAATCATTATTTGACAGGCGGCGATGTGAATTTGGCATGCCAAGCTCTGGAGAAGCTTCTCCACCGCGATCCCTGCGATGAGGAAGTCGTCACACGCATCATAAAAGCAAGATTGAAAAATGGCGATACAGCTTTAGCAATGAAGACATTCAGAGCGTATGAAAGCGTATTAAAAAAAGAGCTTGGTGTACAGCCATCCATGTATATTCAGGAACTGTTTGTTTCTTTGAAATAATGTTAGGCCTAACGATGACCTATAGATACACGAAATAATCCCCTCGCTTGCATGAGAGGCGCTAATGACCGGTACGCGCAAATATGAGTGCTACCATATAGGAAGACTTAAACGGCTCCTTCAACCTTTATTAATTGTGACATGGCATTGATGATGGCCTTAAGCGAAAGCGCACCGTTATCAATGATGACTTCCTGCTCAAGACCTTTTTGGTTTTTGACCTGCATCACTATCCGTTTGCTGAGCATTTTGCTTTTTGCCACTGCTAAAACGATATCCTGCGGCGCCAATCGGCAAACATAACCGCCCTCGTTTTCTTGGAATAGATCAGCCGCGTTGCCTAAAGAGCCCATAATAACTGTTGTGGGTACAAAGTAGACCGCCGCTTCGGTCACTGCCAGGTTTCCCGTCGCTCTTAACCCATCCGTGATAAAATTCGTTATCCATTTACCCAAGATTTTCTCTTCGTTGAACATGATATTATTCATCCTTTCTTCTCAAGATTGAGTTTTCGTCGTTCGACTAATCCGCCCTGCGGTGCGCTTTCATACCTTGTTTAAGACAAGGGTAACCTGTGGTATTCCGAGCGTGTATAGAACACCTCTATTTCAATGCTGTTTGCATCTATCACCCTCACATCTGTTTCGAAAGAGATACTATCATTATCAAACGAGGCAGCCAGCCTATTCCCATCTATGTGCCATGTTCCCCTTGCGGGCTCATCCAATTGCCAAGAGCCCCCCAACCAAGTTGCCTCCGTGTCGTCAGGGCCGGGTGTGGCATAGTAGCTTTCGATTATACCATCGTAGTAGAGCACAAGAACCTTTCGTTCGACCATTGCATTTGAAGGCGGCCCCATCCAGCTTCCTATGAGAAAATCCTCTAGGGACGCATCAGCACTGAGTTCGTTTCTATCCTGCTCAGATGCTTGCGACTGTCCTCCATATCCATCTGTACCAGATAAATTTAGACTAAGCACAATATGATAAACTGCATCCTCTGTAGTTCCTGTGATATCTCCGCCCCCGGTCAGCGTCCATTCGCCTAAATCCGTATCATGCTCAAACGTGCCATTCCACTCAAAAGAATCGCCCCAAAGCGTACCAGTCAGCGTCAGCCTGTCATATGCGGCAACCGCAGTGAGGGCTGGCCCGGCAAGCTCATCAGCAAAATATAGATCTGCCGTACCTGTATTGAAATCCTGAAGGTTTAACAACATACGGCAGTCAACCGTTGACCCCTCCATATTCTTATACTGCTGAGCATCCGGGCCACTCACTTCTGCAAGTAGCTGTATGCCCGTCCATTCGCCGGAAAAGTCAATGGTATTGCCAAAAGTCTCTGGTGAAACTTGCTGCATATTCGCCTCAAGGTCGGCGATATGCGCGCTTCCTTCCCGGTAAAACTCAACTGTCGTATAACTTATTTCATCACCTTCTTCAATGGTCAATGTGCCCGAAAATGCCCACTCGTCTTGCAACTTATAAAAATTGCCCTTGATAGAAAAAAGCATGTTGTCAGCTGCGCCTTCGCCCTTAAGTTCGTGTTCCTTATCGAGAACAACGCCAATACTGCCTTGTGTCAATTGATCCACGAAGCCGAAACGCGCACTGCCCTTGCCATTTTCAAAATCAAGAATCATCTTCCCAGGCATTTGCATGCCCTCTAATTCGATCGTTCCTTCCCAAACGCCGGAAAAATCAACCTCTTGTGAACCTGTTGCGGTGCAGCCAGCGGTTAGCATAGTCACAGCAATTATAAGCCACCAAACTATTTTTGTAATTGAATGCATACGCTCCTCCTTTAATGTTTTGTGCAAGTGCACTGCAAATCTTTAAGATGCCGGACGTAAATACAATTCGAAATACAGGCCATTATCACTGTTTTCAATGAGTACAACTGACAGAGTATTGCCTTCTCCAATGTAGTTAAAAGTCTGCTGCGATCCTTCCAAAACGGAAGGTGTGTCCGGATCCTGCTCCCATATGTTTGAGCTGACATGCTTTTTTTGGGCATTGGTATAGAAGTTGTTGGCTCTTGACATGCTCACATTTCCATAACCAGCCGCATACATCTCTTCATCTGACCATTCGTAGTCCGTTACTTGAAACTCGGTCATCAAAGGAACCACTCTTGGCCAATCCGTCGGAACGCTGTAGAAGTCAAACAACGGGTCTTTCTCTGGGCCAAGTGGCGTCATTCCGCCTGGCCCGTCTACATCTTCCTGCGATACTTCTTGCTCAATGGCACTATGCCCATCTGAGCTCGCATCTTTGGCTAGCTGTTGCACATCTGATTGCGAGCCGTCGGCTAAGCACCCCGATGCGAGAATAATCAACATGACGACGAGAGTCACAAAAATCTGCTTTCTAAAGACCATTTGCTCATCCTCCTGTCAGCTAAAATTTTACTGCCAATAAATAAACTGCATGTCAGTATTCTAAAGCGTTGTCAGTGGCGTATGTTTGTTTTATAGTATATGCACGGCTGCGTCATTAAAAGTGCTAATAAGTCATTCCACTGCTTCAATTGAAGTCGTCACGTATGGTTATTGACTCTTGGGTGTATTCACATTTGGATATAAATGCACAGGTTGCTCTACTCAAGGTTATACAATAACATATGCATTGTCAATGTATTCTTATATACAAGCTTGCTCGTTCAAATGGTAACTGTTATCCGGTACAAGTTCAAGAGTTGGGTTGTTGTAGTTTTCTCTGTTGGTATCATACTCATCATAAAAACCGAGTTCAGCGCGGTAAACATCGCCTGTTGTTGTATCGTAAAGGCGGTCATACCCCAGCGTAGCGTCACTCCGTTTTTGAGAAAGCGCATCATACACGCGCTGTCGTTCGAACCATGCCCGGTTGTAAGAATCCGCAGCCTTCGAAAGCGTTCGCTCTATTAGTAGGGCCACCTACGTTACCCATACTTTCTGTGCCACGCCCTGCTGTATGTAGCTATCCTGAAACTTAAAGCTGGCCAGCGCTTGCGCTAAAGTCTCTTTAAGTTGGTAAAGCTCATCTGCGGGAGCACAAATACCGGTTATGACATAAACGGTACTTTCCAACCGAGAACTTCTTTTATCCTTTCTGCCAAGTTGTTTCGTTTATTCTAGGTGTCCGCGTCATTATAACCCTTAATCCAACGCAAACCTTATTCTATCCAGCATATCGTTAATCTCGTCTATCCTGTTGTTGAAATCGTCGCCACCTGCGGTGGGACTTCCGCGGAAATATTCGCTCCATGCTTTGTTCGCTTTGTCAAATACCGCCTGAAGCGCCGCATTGCTCGCCATCGCCGCTTCCCCAACGGCTTTGCTGTAGGCTATCGCGTCCTGAATATATTCCTCTGTGAATCGGAGGCTGAACACCGCCTGCGTCAGCGTTGCCTCTACGTTCAGGAAATCCTCCGTCGGAGCGATAACGCCCGTCACGTGCATCGCGGAGGTTGGGGACATATCCACGCCGCCCACAAAGTATGGATTTGTATTCCATAGCGACGCCATAAGCATGCCGCCGCAGGCGCCACCTTTCGAGCCGCGAACCCCGGCGAATATCATTGTCTCGCCGGTGGAAGCCCCGGCATAGGCTGTTTCGATCGGTATGCTCGTTTGGGGCATGAGGTCGCCAAGCGCGGGCAGGCTAAAACCGAAACCGTATTTGTCCGATATTGCCTGAAGTGCGTCAAACGTATAGAAAACGCTGCTCGCGCTGTCCATTGTCACGACCGGTGCATCGTAGTACAACTCCGCGCTGGGAAAGCCCATGTTGCCTATATAGCTCGCCCAGCCATTCTTGGCGTCGTAGCTCTTGTTCAGTGGTCCCAGATTGCCGTAGTAGAATATCTCATAGTCGGGATTTTGCGGATCCCAAGCACGGAAGCCGAAGGTAGTGTATTGACCCATAGTCTGTATCTGCCAGCCTTCCGGCAGCATCACCGAAAAGTAGCCGCCGTCGTGTTTCACCAGATTTATATTTGCCGTCTGCTGCTGCGGAACTTGTAGCGGATTGTTCTGCCCGCCCTCGTCTCCGCCTTGTACAAGTTCGTCTGCAGGCTGTTCGGCAGGCAAATAAACGATAGCAGTAAGTATACCGGGAAACTCCATCACTCTAAAACCAGCACCTGTTTCGGGCTTTATAATCGCCACTCCAGGTCTGATTTCGATAATAGACAGCTCGTGCGGCAAATCATCCGGGACTTGGGATACGTCAAAGCACAGATCTCTTAAATCGATTACGCCCTCAGTAAATCCTTCACCTGGTTTGATGTCGATAACTCCTTCTTCCGATACGGCAAGTTGCCCCGTAAGTTTTAGTGAGAAATTGTTGAGGAATATCTCTTTCCTTCCAATGATACTAACGCCGTTCAGATCAATCGTTTCGTCACCTGTCAGTGTAATGGTCGTGTTACCGTCTGTAGAAAACACGTCAATCAATGAACTCTGTTTCGCAAAGTCGCCCCCCGCCACACCTGAATTTTCCGCACAAGCCGAAAGACAAAGCATTAACACAGAAACCAACATTAAAACAATAGTAGAGTTTCGTTTTTTAGTTTTCATAAAGTACCTCCAATAAACCTGTCTAACGAAATCCCCGGTAATAAAGTCATTCGTTGTTTAATCTTCTCTTCCTGACCAAGAAATATATGATGACCAGTGCGCCGACAATAGCTAAGCCCAGCACAACCCAAAGCACCCACCATAAATTTGTGGGTTTATCGAGCACGGCTTTCCCAACTTCCATAAGTTGAAAAACAGAGAAATGCGACGTATAGAATGTCAGCGTCCCTGCTTCACGATCAAACACGCTTTCCAGCACTTCGGTTTCGCCTGTCTGCGGATTGACGTAAACCATCTTTAGGTTGTCCGGGTTCTCAATCGCGGCTAACTCTTCTTCTGTCAGTTTGATCGTGATGCTGACCGATCCATCAAAATCCGTTAGGTTCTGAACACTTCCGTCCGCCATGAGCAACTCCAGTGCAAAGCTATACGGCGTACCAATAACATTGCCTTGTTCTCCAGCAGACAGCATAAACAGACCGTTGTCAGTGCCGGCAAGGCTTTCTTCACGCGCGCTCACGATCCGTACAGACGAAGACCCTGCAGTCTGTCCAAGCACCGCGGCCGGTATATCAATCAGGGCAGTGCCGATTTGGGTTCTGACCGAAATTCCGTTATCCGCCATGTTTTGAGCCATTTCTGTATCAAACTCAATGCTGCCCAGTGTTGTGCCGGGTGGAAGCTCGACCTTCGGCAGCTCAATCACAGCTTCCCCCGGTTTGATCTGCCCTAAGCTGATACCCTGCAAAATTTGCTCAATGGCTTGCTGCAGAGCGCTGTCGTCAACAACTGCTCTGACGGTGCTCTGATCAATGTGTATTTTTACACTGCTTTCATCAATTTTAATAACCGGCCCTTGAATAGTTGCAGGTGTTTGTGTAGGCATTGCTGTTGGTGTAGTTGTTGCCGATGGAAGCGGCGACGCTGTTGGGGCGGTACTCGTTGCGGATGAGCTTTTTATCCATTTTGCGTATAGATTTTTATCACCTGTTTCGCCCGCGCTCCATCCAGTCACCTTTGTCGCAAATGTACTTTCGGCGTACCAGCCCGAAAACCTGTATCCACTGCGCGCGGGTGCAAGCAGGTTGACGTTTTCAGTCGAGGAATAAACACTGGGATTTGCCGCATTGTTTGTTCCGCCGTTCAAGTGATAGGTGATTGAATAGAGGCTAAAAGTTTTCTCTGTAAAAGCGCCGCCCTCATAGTTTGAAGCTTTAACGGTGTACGTGCCTGAGCGTGTGAGGCCTGCGCTAATCGTTCCCGAAAACGCGCCGCCGCTTGTGACCCCGCATGTGTCCATCATCATCAGACTGCCGTCTGAGTCGAAAAGCAGCACTGCCGCCGCTT
>CAZNVX010000190.1:0-6246 GCA_964576225.1 uncultured Christensenellaceae bacterium | reverse complement strand
TGCCAACAACTAAAAAGAAAACCGATAAGGGGGGGGCTTGCTTTCGCAAGCCCCTATCGGTTCATATTCCGGAAGTTAACAATAAGGGCTGAATATCGGAGTGTTATTATAGGACCTTTAAGATTTCAGGCCCTATAATAACATTTTTTTATGAACAATTTACCAGGCTTACATTATAAAAAAAGGAGTTGATAACATGTCGATTAAAGGCAGCGCCAGCAGCGGAGAAAAAGGAATCTTAAAGTACGGTATGGTGGGCGGCGGTCCCGGCTCGTTTATTGGCGATGTGCACAGACGAGCAATTGCCTTGGATGGAAAGGCAGTTCTTGTCGCAGGCAGCTTTTCCGACGTACGGGAAGAAGTCTTTCAAACGGGACGCGAACAGGGCCTTGATGAGGACCGCATCTACGTAACCTATCAGGAGATGGCTGAAAAGGAAGCAGCGAGGGAAGACGGCATTGATTTTGTTTCCATCGTAACCCCAAATTTCCTGCACTATCCTGTAGCAAAAGCTTTTCTGGAAAAGGGCATCCATGTGGTGTGTGAAAAGCCGTTGTGTTTTGATGTGGAGCAAGGAGAAGAACTGAAAAGAATCGCGCAGGAAAACGGCTGCCTGTTCTGTGTCACGTATACGTATACCGGCCATGTGATGGCTAAGCAAGCGCGCGACATGATCCAGAACGGCGAAATAGGCGAGGTGCGCGTGGTGATGGCTGAGTATCCGCAGGATTGGCTTATCGAATCTGATGCTGAACTTGGTATGCAGGGCGCATGGAGAACAAACCCAAAGCTTTCCGGCAGATCGAACTGCCTTGGCGATATTGGCAGCCACGCCGAAAACATGGTCAACTTTTTAACAGGGCTCAAGCTGAAGAAGCTATGCGCAAAAATGGATGTGAAAGTGGCCGGAAGAACGCTGGATGATAACTCGCAGGTGCTGCTGGAATACGAAAATGGAGCCACAGGCACGCTTTGGTGCAGTCAGGTTGCGATCGGCAATGATAACGCGCTGCGCGTTCGTATCTTCGGTAAGCTGGGTTCGATCGACTTTGTGCAGGAGGACTGTAATTACCTGAAGGTAACAAAAAAAGGCCAGCCGACAATGATATACTCCAGAGGCACAGCCGCGGTCGGCGCTGCGGCCGGCGCATTCAACAGAGTCCCGGCGGGTCATCCTGAGGGCTTCTACGAAGCATATGCAAACATCTATTCGGCTTTCGCTTCTGCATTATTTGATAAGGCATCAGGAAAAGTCGTTGATGAAGCAAGCTATGGATACCCCACTATCGATATGGGTATCGACGGTGTGAAGTTTGTGAATCGTTGCTGCGACTCAAGCGATGCGGGCAGCATATGGGTGGATTTTGAATAATCGAACAAGGAGGGAAATATGAGACCAATTACATTATTTACCGGACAGTGGGCAGATATCCCATTCGATCAGATGTGTCAGAAGGCAGCTGAAATGGGATATGACGGACTTGAGCTGGCCACATGGGGAAACCATGTGAATGCAAAACGTGCTGCCGAGGATCTTGATTATGTGAAAGAGATTAAGGCGTCGCTCGACAAGTACAACCTGAATGCCTGGGCCATCAGCGCGCATCTTTCGGGCCAATTGGTGGGAGACGTGCTGGATTCGCGTCATAATGGCTTCGCGCCCTCCGCGGTTGCGAATCAGCCGGAAAAGATGCGGGAATGGGCCATACAGGAGGTCAAGTATACGATACTGGCAGCCAAGAATTTAGGGATCAAGGTTATTACCGGCTTTATGGGTTCGCCGATATGGCCGTATTGGTACTCTTTCCCGCAAACTTCGCAGGCCATGGTTGATGAAGGATTTGCAACGATTGTGGAACGCTGGACACCATTGTTTGATGAAATGGACAAATACGGCATTGTTTTCGGCCTGGAGGTGCATCCAACTGAGATTGCGTTCGACTATTATTCATTTTTAAAACTGCTCGATGCGTTTAGCTACAGAAAAACTCTGGGTATGAACTTTGATCCGAGCCATTTGCTGTGGCAGGGGCTTAAGCCGCACTTGGTGATCAGAGAGCTGCCCGACCGTGTGTATCACGTGCACCTGAAAGATATCGGCGTCACGCTGGATGGCTTGAACGGTATATTGGGTTCGCATATCGAATTCGGCGATCCCAGGAGAGGCTGGAATTTCCGGTCGCTTGGCAGAGGCAATGTGGATTTTGAGGCGATTATTCGTGAGCTCAACAGCATTGGCTATGACGGCCCATTGTCTGTGGAATGGGAGGATTCGGGCATGGAGCGGTTCAGAGGCGGAGCTGAAGCCTGCGAATTTGCCAAACGTGTCAATATCAGCCCCAATGTGGGCGCGTTTGACGATGCGCTCAAGAACGAGTAGCGTCAGATTTTTTATTTCCTTTGTTGGCTAAAGGTGTGGATATTATTCAAGAAAGAAGGTGAATTAATTGAAAGAGTATTTCCCGAGTGTTAAAAAACTAGAGTTCTCGGATAAAAAATTCAGTACGGATCTTTGCTTCCGGCGATATAAACCGGATGAATTGGTCGGCGGGAAAAAGATGAAAGACCATTTGCGGTTTTCTGTGGCGTATTGGCATGCAATGGTGGGAGCGGGGTCAGATCCCTTTGGTCCCGGAACCGCTGAGCGTCCGTGGAATGGTGTTACCGATCCCATGAAAGTGGCGGAAGAGCGCGTACACGCGGCGTTTGAGCTCATGGAAAAGCTCGGCATAGAGTTTTTCTGCTTTCATGACCGCGACGTGGCGCCGGAGGGAGCAACGCTTTCGGAAACCAACAAGAATCTTGATAAAATTGTCCGGCTCATCAAAGAAAAGATCAACGAAACCGGAATAAAAATGCTGTGGGGAACAGCTGCCCTGTTCAGCAACCCAAGATATATGCATGGCGCTGCAACCAGCCCCAACGCCGAAGCGTTTGCTTATGCCGCCGCGCAGGTGAAAAAAGCGATGGAAGTGTCTTTGGAGCTGGGCGCAGCCGGCTATACGTTCTGGGGAGGGCGCGAAGGCTACGAAACGCTGCTTAACACCAACATGAAGCTTGAAATGGACAATATGGCGCGTTTTATGCACATGGCCGTGGACTACGCGAAAGAGATCGGTTTTGGCGGGCAGTTTTATATTGAGCCTAAGCCCAAGGAACCCACCAAGCATCAATACGACTTTGATGTCGCATCGGGCATTGCGTTCCTTAAAACGTATGATCTTGATCGGTATTTCAAGTTCAATGTTGAAGCCAATCATGCCACACTTGCAGGCCATTCATTTCAGCATGATCTTCGCGTGGCTCGTATTAACGGCCTGCTCGGTTCCGTTGACGCTAACATGGGCGATATGCTGCTTGGGTGGGATACAGACCAGTTCCCGGTTAACTATTACGATACGACGCTGGGTATGTATGAGGTGCTCAAAATGGGCGGCTTTACAACAGGCGGTTTGAACTTTGACGCAAAGGTGCGTCGTGGCAGCTTTAAACCGGAAGATCTGTTCTATGCGCACGCAGCGGGTATGGATGCTTTTGCCGTCGGTTTAAAGGCTGCCTATAAAATGATACAGGATGGCGTTCTGGACGCATTCGTAGATGAAAGGTATGCGAGCTACAACAGCGGAATCGGCAAACAGATAGTGGAAGGCAAAACGGACTTCAGACAACTCGAGGCGTATGTGCTTGGCATCAAAGATGTAGTGAATTCATCCGGCCGACAGGAGCTTTTGGAAACCATATTGAATGAATATATACTCAGCGTATAATTCAAAGAGTTTTTAAGACGATTCCTTATAAGAAAAGGTCGCCGGGATAACCGACGACCTTTTCTTTAAACTATGTTCCCCTGATGTCTTGCCGAAGATGTCAGTCCCTGATGCCACACATGGTTGTCAAAACAGTGCTGTCATCCCTGATGTCTGATGGTGCCGGTGGTCGGACTCGAACCGACACGGTATTGCTACCAATGGATTTTGAGTCCATCACGTCTGCCAATTCCATCACACCGGCATAATTTTAACTATGTCAATATAGCATATCCCCGATACCGCGTCAAGAGATTCAGCCGCATGGCTATCGTTACTGATTACGTGGATAAGCTGCGAGCGCATTTCGTGTTTTGATGCAAGCTCGTTGTGTCATTTGATAAATCAACGCAAAAAAAACGGCAAACGATGGGAAGATGTTTGCCGAAAAAAGGGAGATGTATCCGATTGTGCATTAGCAATCGCAACTGAACACAGAAACAATACGAAATGCACAAAAGTTCAAAATGAATTATATCATAGGTGTGCGCACTTTCCAAGTCGTATCTTAAAGAAATTTACTAAAAAAGCTTTTAAATAATCAAATATATAGCGTCATTCGCCATTTTTTTCAAGGCTATTTGCATATAATTGTATTTAAAGCATTTATAAGAAGGACATTGGAATTTATGGATTTTGCTGAATTCATCAAAACATTAGAGATGTGGCCGCTTCCGGCCTTATTGGCCGATATAAAAACCGGCCAAATCAAAGGCGTTAATGATCTGGCCGCTCAATATGGTTTCGGGTGTAATGGAAGCTTGCTGGATCACTTCGACAAAGGTGTGTTTGAATCATGGAAGGACTCGGAAATACTTTGCGATGTTCAGACGCAGCTGCAGATTAACAGCAATATCTGGCTGGCTTTGGCAGCCTTGCGCCATGTACATATTGACGGGGATGAAGGTATCCTCATTGTATTCACGGCGATAAAAGATTTTGGCGTGCATGACGAGAATACAATCGTTGCGGGCCTTTGCGACATATACGCCAGTGGACAGAAGAATGCGATGATGGCGTTTCTTCAGGCGTCCGCGATAAATTTGGGCGCTTTTTGCGCGGCAGTCTATGAGAAAAGAAAAGAAAGATACATCATTCGTGAAGAGTGGCGGAGTCGACGAACTGTCTGCGTGTCTATGCTCGGCGCGGATTTTGAAAAGCATCCAGAACAGGAAGTGGAACGAATTCGGCAGATAAAGCGCGCAGCCGATGCGGAATTTGTGCCATACTCCAAGGTATATGGCACGCAAGGTGTTCTAGTCTATTTTTTTGATAACCCTGTGGAAGCGTGGGTTCGTGAGAGGATTAACAGGTTTGCGCGCCTGCTTCGTGTGCTCTCGCCGGATATTCCCAGGCATGGCAATTCCGCTGTCGTCAGGCAAGGACTGGATACCCTGCAGCAGGGCATCGCGATATGGGATAAGGCCACAAAGAGAATGATTTATAAGAATAAAGCTTATCATTCGGTATTCGGTGGCAGGATACCGTTTCAAGAGGGACGAAATGGTGTGGAGCCGACCGTCTACACAACTACCGCTGGCCGCCATTACAGCATCACGCATACCGCGGGCCGTTTAGGGGCTCAGCGGTTTATAACCACTTGCGTGACAGACGTCACGCGTTATAAGCTGGCTGAGCAGAAGCTTGCCATGACGGCAAAGACGGATCCGCTGACGGGTTTGTATAACCGAAGGGCCGGGCTTGACATACTCCAGGAGCTCTATACACGGAGCCGCGAAGCAAACAGGATGCTCACGGTGGGCTTCGCAGACATTGACGGGCTAAAGCAGATCAATGATACATACGGACACGGCACGGGCGACGCAATGATAAGGTCTGTGGCCGAGGTTTTGAAAAAGCATGTGGGCACATTAGGCACGGTCTGCCGCTTGGGCGGAGATGAGTTTGTATTGGTGCTGCCTGAAGTCAATAAGGTGCAGGCCCTGCTGATGGCGGAGAAGATAAAGAACGCGGTATCCAGATGCTTTGTTGGCAGCTCGCGTGGTATAACGATCAGCTTTGGCTTCAAGCAGGCGGAATACGTGCAAAGCGAGACCGCCGCATCGCTGATCAGCGTGGCAGACGCGGATATGTACAGGGATAAAAGGGATAAATCGGCCGAATGATTATTTCAGACGGCTGTACCGCAGGATTTGTTCAATCTCATCCGCTTTGTTCATGGTATACAGATGAAATTTATTGATGCCGTTCTCCCGGAGCTCATTGATTTGGCCCGCGGCATACTCGAGCCCGGCTCTTTTGAAATCGTCAGGGGTTTCTCCATACAAACAGATGATCTTACTCAGCGGTGCAGGAATAGAGCAGGCTGACAGCAAGGACATCCGAATGATCTGTTTGGGGTTGATGACGGGCATGATACCCGTCATGACGGGAGCCGAAACGTTCGCTTTATAGAGCATCTCATGCATGCGGATGATCG
>CAZNVX010000189.1:0-6325 GCA_964576225.1 uncultured Christensenellaceae bacterium | reverse complement strand
CGCAGAAAGGTGTTTCCGTCGAGCTGGACGACGGCGCGTTCTCCGACCGGGTATGCGAAGTGACGCTGGACGCCGAGGCGATGCGGTGCAGCTTCGAGTGGAAGCCCGTGCGGCCAATACCGTCCAATGGCGACGACTGGTTCGAGAATGTGTATAATGCGTTTGTTAGGGGCGAGGTGGTGGGATAAAATCCGCTTTATAATGCTGATATAAAATATAAAATTTGCAGTTTAAATCAAAGAAACATTGATTAATTATTTAATCCAAACTTGTAAAATTTGGCGTGGTTTTGACTTACATTGCGAATACAAAAATCACGCCAACAATGAATATCCATCCGGCGGCTGTCAAGGTGCAACTGTTGGGCGCTGGATCACTTCTTGTTCAGAGGTTCCTTAAAAGAAGAATGGAGGAAATCCTAATGGCCATCATTCAAAAGAGCATCCACATCATCGATTACGACAATAACCAAGTCCTTCCGAGAGGAACTCCAGAATTGTTTGAATCATTTGTTGCTGACCTGATTAACCACATCCGCAGTAACGATTCAGTGCGGGAATACAAAACTCGCTCTAACGCCACCGAGGTTATCGGGAGCATTCTGACGCTTTGCTCTGAATTGGATAATGCCGAGGTCGTCTCTGCAAAGATGGAGGGAATCTCAAGACGCCTACTATTGAAAGAAACCGAGGCACAAGAGCAAATAGCGCGAACTAGCACTAGTGTCCAAAAAGGCAGTCTGGTGCAAGCTTTGCTTTTGGATGATGGCGGCGACAGCTCTATATATCTCCTCGCTAAAGTTGAGCATAGCGAGTGGGTTGATGATTCAGATTTCTCTTTTAAAACGGGCTTTTCAAAGGATAAGAAGACCCTGTGGAAATCTTGCCTGATTGACCTTCCCGATTTAGAGGCTGCTGAGTTCCATGCAAAAATTTACTCCAACACCGTGGCAAAATATTGGAGTGATGGCTTCTTAGAGTTCAATGAAATGAACAGCGATGAGTCCAACACAATCCGTGCTTTCAAGGCGATAGAGGCAACCTTAAATCAAAATTTCAGAGGAACGCCAAGTCCTGATCACACAGTTATCAGGAATCATTTCATAGGATATTTCAAGAATACGGGGCATATCGACTATCCAACTATGGTTAATGCTGTATTGGAGAACTACCAGCCTGTAGACCCGGAATTTATGACGACTGAGAAGATAACGAGAATTCGAATAAAACTGCTCGAACAGCCTCAAAAGAAAAACTTCGATAACCAGTTTACGCCTGTAAGTAGCGCTATCAATGCGAGAATTCGAAGAGTGTATCCCATAACCGATGGAATTGACCTCAAAGTCAACGGTAACATTAACGATTTATCTGGCACGATAAAGTCTATTGAAGAACTCGGAGTAAAGTATATCCGAGTAAGAACCACAAATGATGACACGTTCAGAAAGTTTCAAACAGCAACACATTCTGAGCAGTAAGAGCAAATAATATGATGTATGAAAGGAGTTACAGCAGTGAAATTTTTCTCGGAAATTAAGAATTTATTCCAAGGCATAGATATTAACGTCACCGAGCGTTTGGACACCGCTGAGGCTTCTTTTGCCATTACATATAATTTGTTACCGACAATCGAAACCTTTGAAAAAATTATTAACCTTATTCCCGCGCGTGACTCCGTAAGCATTGCTTTATTCAACGATAGCGATGATATGGTAACCTTTACAAATCATCAGACGGAAGCCCGTGATTATTCAACTTTGATCGATGGGCTTCAGTCCGAAGACAGTATAAATATACGGATTCAGTTAAACAAGACCGTTGCTGATGGAAAGTTTTCAATATACGAGTATGAAGCATTCGTGACCGATTTGTTGCCGCGTCCACTTCCTGAAATATTGAGGTGGTTTTCTCTTCGCCTCTCTGGTCAAGAAAGCCTCATATTTGAGGTGTTCGATTATGATGTTTCTTTTGCCACAAGAACCATGGCCTTCGAGTCAAGCGATGATGCATATTTTAAGCCGATTGTCCACAGATTGTCTCGCTTGAATGATTGCAAGGAAAATGCCTGCTTTTATAATATGAATGCCTTTGAGATAATCCCAGACGATTTTATAATTCAAGGTATCGTTCGAGCCAATACCCGCTTACAGTTATTATTTGGGAAAATTGCCACTATACTTTCTCTTGCTTACGTTTCTTCTTCGTCCTCTATTGAAGACGGCAAAATAAAGATTCAAATCAGTGGTCAGCGAACTGTGAATTATGAGATGCTTCTAACAGGTGTTCCTGAAGATGATAAATGGCAAAACATTTATACTTGGATTTATACAGACGGAAATCCAACAGATAAAGGGTTAATTGCTCGTAATGTAATCAGTCTGCATTGCAAATTTGAAGCGATACTTAATCTTAATAACACTGTGTTCGAAGCAATAAAGACAAATTACAGCCTGTATCTCCGAAACAATGTCGATAAGTACCTTGACCTGAAGCGAGATATTGCAAAGTTTATTAGGGATGCTGTCGCACAAGTGGGGGAATACGCTATTTCCATCCTTGGGAAATTCAAAACCAACCTGTTGGCAATATTTGGATTTCTATTTACTGTCGTGTTAACACGCATCGGGAGCACACGGAAATGGTACGATATTTTCACGAGAGAAACCATTTACCTTATTGAGGTTTTTATCGGCGGCTCTTTAATATATTTGATCGTTTGTTGGTTTGAGACGAGTTTTAAACTGAAAAAAGCCGAAAAAGCGTACTATGCTTTAAAAGATAACTATGTGGATGTTCTGTCCACGGCAGAATTGAATGAAGCATTCAAGAATGACAACTTGCTAAAGGAAACAAAAAAAAGCGCTAAAAGAGGAATGATTATCTGGTCACTCGTTTGGGGAACCTTACTCATTCTTTCGATTGTCGTCATTGAGTGCTTAACGACAAACCACGGTCTGATAGTGTGGCTATGGGATAAAGTACATCAATAAATGATTAAACATCGGGGATACCACTCGTCGTCGGAATGATTTTGAGGTAGAATAGACTTAAGGTGAAAATTCCCTGTCTCGTAGCTTCATTCTGTAGTGGCTGTAATTTTACAATATAAGAACCTTCCTGTTGACATTTTTTTGATTAGAAGGGATGTTGGGAAATGATAAGCAGAGGGTTTATTATTGGAAAAATTGTAGATGACTTAGCAAATCTCGCATATCAAATAAATACTAGAAATAAGCTAGGTCAATTTGATTTAACAAAGATTTGTGAAGACTTTGTAAGAGAAGTTATCAATATCACTTATGGCTTTAATCTAAAGAATTTAAATAGCTCACGTAGTAACAATCCTGGACTTGACCTTGGAGATACAGATGAGAAGATTGCTATCCAAGTTACCTCACAGAAAAGCTCTGCTAAGGTTAATTACACTTTAGAAGCAATTAACGATGATCAAAAGAAATCTTACAAAAGAATTGTGATTTTTATATTAGGTCATAAACAAAGTTCATACTCAATAAATAAGGACTTGGCAAAAAAGTGTAACTTTAAAGATACAAAAGATATTTGGGATATTGACACTTTGCTAAAAGAAGTAGTAATCCTTGATATTGATAAGTTAGATATGATTTATAACCTTTTTAGCAAAGAATTTAGAACCGTAAAGATTGAATTAGAGCCTGTTGATGAATCTGGTAACTATGAAAGTTCATATTATAGTATGCTTGAGAGCAAGCCTTCTGCACCTCCTAAAAATGCATTAAAATTATTTTCAGAACCTAATGACAAGGATTATAAAGAAGACATGAAAACTATACGTGATATTTATGATAGATTAGCATCAATACCAAGAGTAACAAGAGAAATCCTTTCAATAATTGTTGATAAAGGTGAATTTAAAAATGATAGCTATAGAATTCTTCCTGAGGCTTTAGAAAGGTTTTTGAAAATTGACGAAGGAGAACTGCTTGCAGAGATCAACTTATTGGAAAATTACAGGCTTATTAGTATTATAGAAGGGTTTATTGGTGAAAGAGGCGTATCCTTTATTGTTGTATCAGATGAGTATTTAAATATGATTTTCAATTGGCTAATAGGTAAAAATTTATCTATTAGAACCCTACTAAATACTATGAATTTTTCAGTTTTGGATAACTAAAGGAAAGTATATGATAAACCGGTAGTGTCAAGAGTTTTTCGGCTGCATCCCCCCTCGAAGCGATAGCGTTTGCAAACAGTATCGAAACCACGTCAAAGCGCGCGAAATTCAGAATTATATTATTCGATAAATACAGTCTTTTAAAAAAGATAAAATCCATATACCCTTGTCATAGGGGTTTCTTTGAGGTTCAAGCATACGCCTGATATCGTCCACGCTCAGTTCCCAATCCCAACAAACTGGTGATGTGTCACGAATGACAAGGGCAACGTTAGAGCCATAATCTTTTCCTATTTTTTTTTGTATCCTGCTGATAAGCATATCAGCTACATTGCCCTGTAAACAGCTCGCTGTATCAAGGCAGCCGTCCGCCTCTTCTCTCTCCTCGTTAAGCTGCTTTTGCAAGTTTTTAATCTTCCAATGATCGGATTCTCCGAGCATTGCTTTAATGTCAGTTTCGCGGTCTTCGGTTAATGTTATTTCGAAATTAAAAATTTGCCCCTCCGAGTCTCTGCACCTAATATCTGGAACATCGGAATACTCGGTAATACAAAAGGATGTTCTCATTTCTCTGTTGTATAAAACAATAAAAGCATCTGCCGTTGCCTTCTCTATCTTTTCCTTTTTAGTCACAATATTCACCCGTCTATGAAAATTCAACTTTGCTTGCGATGCTTTACATGCAGATCGCCTCGTGCGTTGATTGATGTCGCTCAGCGCGAGAGCGACATCAAGAATTCGTCCACAACACCAAAAAGCAGATCAGAAGGGTCACCGCCTTTAATCTTCTTCTCAATCATCTTGCGAACTTGCCCATCATTGATGACTAACATGAGTTTCCCATGCTCACGCATGGCACCTTGGATTGCTGCTTTGGCACTTTGATTAGCACCGGCACGAGTAAGAATTACGGCGACACGACGTAGCGCTTTTTCAAACAAGTACTTCTCGGTGGTGAGAACCTCCCCTTGCCTTATTTTTTCTTTGTAATTCTTAAATTCGAAGATAATGTAACGTGAATTCAACTGATCGATTAAGAATTGCCAAAAAGCGGTTGCTGGCTTGATACGACACACGCAATCAAATCGATTGAGTCCATCGTCCGTCCTTTGTTGATTACACCACCCCTCAAGATGATTGGAGAATAAGTGGTGAAGGATGCGATAACAAAGCTCCTCATAAGCAGACCACGCTTCATTTCCTTTCGGTAGATTCTCTAAATCATTTAGTAAACCTCTTTCGATAGCTAAATCTCTTTCGACAGTGCTAATAGAAGGTGGTGATTCTGGTAGTAAGCTTGTTTCGGAAGCTGTTATTAACAATTCGCGACCATGTGTGATTGGTTCCATCTTCGGATAACTTTCCAATAGTGAAGTCAGCTCATTAAGCAACTCGGAATCTGAGGAAGCCCAAAAGAATAAATCTGTTCTATCGACCAAAAATAAGTTGTAGCGTCTCTCAAGCTCATGTTTGACTTCAAGAGGGATCAAAGAAGAGATCACTAACATTCCCTTATAAATCTTATGCTTTTGATTTTCTTGCACGATTATGGCTCGCCGGATCAATTGAACTGCGGCTGTCTCAATCAGACTGAGCTGGGCCCGCTCAGTTCTGTAATACTTCGCTTCGATGGCCCATGTCTCACCGTTGCGGATCGCAAGGAAATCGAATGTTTGTGAAGGGGCATCTTGAACAGAGAAGCCCTGCGAGTTCAGTATTTTTCCAATAAGGCTTTCGAAATGCTCTCCGGGAAAAAGATTATTTTTCATAGTTTTCAAGGATATAAACCTGCGCATGAGCATCATCCAAATACATCCATACCCACTCGCTGATCCTTCCTAGTCACCATCCTTTTCTTCGAGATCAAGCCATTCTATGTCAAAGGGGGCCGTCGTATTAATAGTATATTCCATTTTTCTGAACGTTTTATTGATCTTATGCTCTGCTGCATAATAATCAATTTCGTACTCAAGAACACCTTGTTTTGGCATCAGAGAAAAATCGACATCTGGAATTGTTCCGTACCAGAAAACTGTTTCGTCAAGCGGGAATATGTTACCTCCAGTTTACTCGAATTTTGGATTGTCGATTGTCGCCCCGGATAAATTTAAGCGAATGCTTTTCACTTGATAACTTATAAGAACACGTCCTGGATTCCGAAACACCAACCCTA
>CAZNVX010000188.1:0-6329 GCA_964576225.1 uncultured Christensenellaceae bacterium | reverse complement strand
CGATCATGGCGATTGCGGTAGCTTCATTTGGGGAGTCCTTTGTGGCGATGGACAATAACGACCGTGTGCTGCGAAACAGCTTGCTCTTTGCGGATGTGCGCGGTGCTGAGGAAACGGGTGACATACTCGAGAAGTTCTCCGAGCAGGAGTTGTACGATATCACAGGCATGCCGGTCAACGCGATGTTCTCTTTGAACAAACTGCTTTGGCTGAAAAAAAATGAACCTGGTCTGTTGGAGAAAACAGAGAAACTATTCTTTTTTGAAGACTTTATCTATTACATGCTGTCCGGAGAGAGGTGCGTTGATTATTCGCTGGCATCAAGGTCGCTCTTTTTCGATTATGCGAACCACATCTGGTCCGGGCAGATATTGGATACCTTTGGCATCAATGCCGGCATGCTGTCCCGGCCGGTACCCACCGGATCGGTGATCGGGACCGTCAACCAAGGGGTCGCTGATGAGCTGGGGCTTCAAAAAGATGTGTTGCTGGTGGCAGGCGCTCATGATCAGGTCTGTGCCGCGTTGGGCGCCGGGGTGCTCAGCAAAGGGGAAAGCGTGGACGGCATCGGGACCTCCGAATGCATCACGGCCTGTCTCGATGGCTTAGAGCAAAAAGAATACATGCGCACCAACCACTTCTGTATTGAACCCTATGCGGTTCCGGGAGAATATGTGACGCTTGCATTCAGCTCAACCGGGGCATCATTGCTGGGATGGTTTTGCGACAGTTTTGCCAAAGCGGAGAAAGGGCCATCGCTGTTTGAGCAGATGGAGGCTGAGTGCCCGGCTGAGCCCACAAAACTGTTTGTTCTTCCGCATTTTACGGGCAGCGGCACGCCCTACATGGATCCTTACTCGACGGGCGCGATATTGGGTCTGAGGCTTAACACAACCCGAGGTGATATATACAAAGCATGCATAGAAGGTATGTGCTTTGAAATGATGCAAAATGCTGAACTGCTCGGGAGCATGGGGACGCAGATAACGAGTATTGCCTGCGTTGGCGGGGGTGCACGCTCAGAGCTGCTTTTGCAGGTGAAGGCGGATGTCATGGGTATTCCCGTTAAAAGGCTCAAGGTGGCGGAATCGGGGACGATTGCTTTAGCCATGCTTTGCGCGGTGGCCTGCAAGCAGTTCGCAGACTTGTCTGAAGCCGCGGGGCAGATGGTTAAAATAGACAAATGGTTTGAGCCTGATGTTAATAAGCATGGGGTGTATATGGACAGATTCAGGCTGTATAAGGGGATCTATCCTGCTGTTGAGAGCATTCGAAGCTGAAATACGAACACGGATAACGGTTTTTCAGGAAAGTTTTAGGAGGTCAGGGATGGAGATTCAAAGAATTAAAGATCTTGTCCGGCAAGAGATCGAACGGACAGGCGGTATACTGCGCCTTGCGCCTGCATGGGTGGGAAGGACGATATTGCTTCCGGGAAAAAGATTAAAGCTTGATAAAAGGGATATGTATCCGTTTGGGGCGGCATACGGAGCCTTGACCGAGAGATGGATGGCGTCCACCGGCATGGCTGACAATGGGCCGACCACCACCCCGAATGAGGGATTAAGCTTTGTGGCAGTCAAAACATCGACCGGAATAGAAACGATACTGCTCAAAGATGCGATAGATCTGGCTGGCGAGCTGATTCTGGGCGACCGCATTATGAACACTTATGGCGGTTTGATGGCGTTTGCGAAGTTTTATGATTTCCAGACACCCATCCCGCACCATGTGCATCTGTCGATGAAAGAAGCCAAGGCGGTGGACGCGTCGCCCAAGCCCGAGTCGTATTATTTTCCTGTTGAGCTCAACAGCTTTGACTACAACGGCGCGTACACCTATTTTGGTCTGGAGCCGGGTACCACAAAGGAGCAGCTTAAGACTTATCTGGACAATTGGGGGGCAAAGGGCGATAACGGTATACTGGAACTATCCAGAGCCTACAAATTAAAGCTTGGCACGGGCTGGGATGTGCCGGCCGGTATTCTGCATGCGCCGGGATCGCTGGTCACATATGAGCCGCAGCACGTCAGCGATACGTCGCTTTTCTTCCAATCCATGATTCAGGATAAGTTTTTCGAGAGAGATCTGCTGGTCAAGTTCGTACCTGACGAAAAGAAGTTTGACCTTGACTATCTTGTGGACTGTCTGGACTGGGAAGCCAATACGGATCCTGATTTTAAAAAGAACCACTACCACGAACCGATACCGGTCGCACCGGTGGAGGCGTTAAGAGAGCTTGGGTATGAGGAGGAGTGGATTTCTTACGGATCTCCCAGCTTCTCAGCCAAGCGGCTGACGGTTTACCCGGGCGCTCAGGTTGTGATCAAAGACAGTGAAGCATACGGCTTTATCATGATGCAGGGTGTCGGTTACATAGAGCAGGAGCTGATCGAAACGCCTGCGGTTATCCGTTACGGTCAGATAACCCGGGATGAATTCTATGTCACAAAGGATCGTGCCAACCAGGGCGTGACAATAAAGAACATCAGCGACAACCAAAACATCGTGATGCTCAAGCATTTTGGCCCGGATAATAAGGATGCCGAGAAGTTTATCTGATTGACCAATAAAGAGGACGGAGGTTATAGCATGTCTCAAGAATTGATTCTGGAGATGAAAGGCATATGCAAGTCTTTCCCGGGCGTGGATGTTTTTAACGGGTTTGATTTCGATCTGCGCCGGGGAGAGGTTCACTGTATCTGCGGCGAAAATGGAGCCGGGAAATCCACACTTATTAAAATGCTGTCCGGAGCTTATTCGCCGGATGCCGGCACAAGGATATTTGACGGCAAGGTTATCGATCAAATGACGCCCCGGTCGGCCATGAAGCTGGGCATTCAGACGATCTATCAGGAGCACAACCTTTATCCGCTGCTGCCGGTTTTTGAAAACCTGTTTGCAGGCAACGAGATTGGCAATGCTTTGCTTGTCAACAAAGCCAAGATGATCAAGAAAACTGAAGAAGTGCTGCAGTTCCTGCACTCCGACATATCTCCGTATGATGTCGTAGGCACCCTTGGCAGCGGCGAAAAAAAGACGGTGGAGATAGCCAGGGCATTCATTCAGGACTCCAAAGTCATGATACTCGACGAGCCAACCGCGTCCTTCAGCAAAAAGGAAACCGAACACCTGCTGGGCATTATCAGAAAGCTGGCCAGCGAAGGAATCAGCATCATTTATATTTCGCATCATTTGGACGAGGTGTTTAAAATCGCCGATCGCGTGACCGTCATCCGCGACGGTGAGAAGATAAACACATATGGTATAAAAGACTTAACGGAACAGCAGCTGATCAAAGATATGGTCGGCCGCGATGTGTCGGCATTCTATAAGCGCGACGCCGCTAAAATCGGCGATGTCATGTTTGAAGCCAAGAATATGTCGGGAAATGGCGTCAAACAAGCGTCGCTTTATGTGCGTTCGGGTGAGCTTTTGGGTATCGCCGGCATGGTGGGTTCAGGAAGAACGGAGCTGGCAGAGCTGCTTTTTGGTGTAAAGCCCGCGGAATCCGGTGAGATCATTATCAACGGCAATCACGTCAAGATCAGAACACCGCTGGATGCGATCGCCAACAAAATGTGTTTCATTACCGAAGACCGCCAGTCTTCAGGGCTGTTTTTGATCCATACGATCATCAGAAACGCAGTCATCGCAAGCTATGCCAAAACCAAACAACCCTTTGCGTTGCCGTCTGAGGATGTGGCACTGGCAAAAAAATACGTAAAGGCGATGAACATTATCACCCCCAGCCTTTATCAAAAAGCGATGTTCTTATCCGGCGGAAACCAGCAGAAGGTGGTGCTGGCCAAGTGGTTCGCGACGAACGGTGATATATTCATATTTGACGAACCGACGCGCGGCATCGACGTGGGCGCAAAAGAGGAGATTTACAGAATCATGACCGGTTTGCTGCAGGAAGGCAAGAGCGTCATTATGATCTCTTCAGATATGCCCGAGCTCATCGCGATGAGTGACCGCATCATGGTGATGCGTAATGGCGGTATGGTGGCTGAAATTAACAGAAAAGAAGAGAATATTTTGAATTATTCTATTGGAGGTGGCATTTGATGGATAACAATAATGGGGAAAAGGTATTGTCAAAATCGCATTTTGGCAAGAGATTGCTTCAGCATGACAATACGCCGATACTATTGGTTCTGATTGTTATGATCGGAGCTGTTATACTCGCTGAGTGGCTGATCAGGGATCGGATCAATTTCATCAGCGGCATGAACATCTCCAATGTGCTGTTGCAGGTTTCTGTGACAGGTATCTTCGCGCTCAGCATGACGCTGGTGATGATTTCAGGCGGCATTGACCTGTCCATCGGCAATATGCTCAGCTTTCTTGGAACCGGCATGGCCTATCTGATGAGGACGGGTGGCTGGGGTGAGGCGGAGACGCTGCTTTTGGCGCTGGCCGTCGGTATCGGTCTTCAGTTGTTGATGGGTCTTATCATATCGCGGACAAAGATTGAGCCGTTTATCGTTTCTCTGGGGTTCATGAGCATATACAGGGGCTTTACATATCTGATTACGAACGGGCGAGAAATTACCATTATAGGCAGAATCGAGTTTTTGAAGGACGTCGTGTTCCGTATTGACCAGTTTGTTGTCACGGTGCCAATTGTGCTGTTCCTTGCGCTTACTATTATTGTATGGCTGGTTGTCAAGTACACCAAGTTCGGGCGCAGGGTGTACGCGGTTGGCGGCAATGAGAACGCGGCATACCTGGCCGGCATCAATGTCAAGAACTTCAAGCTCCTGATATATGGGATCAACGGCCTGTTTGTGACCATCGCCTCAATGACGCTGCTTGCACGCCTGGGTACAGGTGCACCGGTAATGGGCCTTGGAAAGGAGATAGAGGTTATCGCCGCGGTGGTTGTCGGCGGGACGGCTCTTTCAGGCGGAAAGGGAAACATCTGGGGCGCCGTGATAGGTGTTCTCTTATTGGGTATAATATCTAATGCTTTAAATATTATCGGCGTTGATCCGTATTATCAGTTCATAATTTCCGGCTTGCTGATCATATTTGCTGTATTGATTGGTTATTACAGCGGTTTGCGGACAGTCAAGAAATCAAAAAAGAAAGCTTGACGTCCGGATGGCCGCTGAATAATAAACGCATCAAGGAGCTTGATGCGAAACTGCCAAAAAAAAGGAGGAGAAAAATGAAGAAACTGTTAGTCATTCTGTTGGTTGTTGCAATGCTGTTCTCGATTGCAGCATGCGCCAAACCGGACGCCCCTGCTGCTGAGCAACCGGCAGCCGAACAGCCGGCAGCTGAGCAGCCCGCCGCTGAGGAGCCGGCAGCTGAGCAGCCCGCCGCTGAAGAGCCTGCCGCTGACAATGTGACGGGCAAGACCGTTGGGTTTATCAACGCTGGCCCGGACGACTATTACGCTCAGTTCGGCGACGCGTTCAAAGCCATCGGTCAGACTGTTGGCCTTAACGTGACAGAGCTGAATTCGGACTACAATCCGGAGCAGGAGCTGGCCAATGTCATGGACATGATTGCAGCGGGCGTTGACGCGATTGCGGTGATCACCGCTGGCGCGGCAGGCAGCGCCGAGTCCATCGCAGCAGCTCAGGAAGCCGGCGTGCCGATATTCTTTATCGCTGGCAGACCGGAGCTGAAGCCGGGCACGGATCTGACCGGTCACGTGACGGATAACTTCGTGATCATGGGCTATATGATCGGAAAATGGGTTGCGGAGAATTATCCGGATGCCCAGTGTGTGAAGATTCCTGGATTCCTGGGTCAGGGCCCGGCCGAAGGCGAAATCGTTGGTTTCCAAATGGCGCTCGAAGAAGCGGGCATGAAGCCGCCGATACTGACGAAATCTTCTGAGTGGCAGAGAACGCTCGCAATCCCGATCGCGCAGGACCTGATTGCGTCCGGTACGGAGTTCGACGTGCTGTTTGCCTGCAACGAAGAAACATACTTTGGCGTCAAGCAGGTTTTCCAGGAGCTCGGCGTGACCGACAAAGTGCTCGTTTCCAACAACGGTAAAGACGATGCATGGCCGGATCTTATCTCGGGCGACCTTGCGGCAACCGTTCCGAATCCGCCGTCCCTGAACGCTGACCTTTGCATCCAGCAGATCATCCGTTATTTCAACGGCGAAGACTTTGTGCAGTATCTGCAGATCGAGCCCCCGTTTGTATTGACGGGTGAGAATATCGATCAGGCGATTCCGTGGACAGTGTCGGATTATCTGGAAGGCCGTGCCAACAACACATCCCAGTGGAGGCTTGAAGACTACGAAGCGGCTTATCTGGCCAACAAGGCAAAATTCGAAGAGTTTGACGCAAAGCTTGCCG
>CAZNVX010000187.1:0-6338 GCA_964576225.1 uncultured Christensenellaceae bacterium | reverse complement strand
GGCAGCAGCAAATGAATATACCTAATTCTTCATGCCGGTCATCACGATGCCTTCGTTGATGATATCGGCAGAGAGCTCTGGCGGGGTATGCTCAAGCACGTTCCTGACGGCGTCTACGATGGCCTGCGCAGGCTCCAAAAGCGCCGCGCAAATGCTCTGCGAATCCACCGAGATAGACTTTGGCAGGCCGGAAGTGACCTCGCGCCCCCGCACTTCCATGCGCTGCTCTTTGCCGCGGTCCACAACGCAGCCAAGTGTGATCTTGATCTGTTCGGCAGTGCTTTCGCCGATCACAAGCCCGTGTTCTTTTTTGATATGGCGCGTGATCGCCTCGTCCATATGGTTGCCGCCGATGCGAAGCGACCGCGAGGTAACGATGCCGCCAAGCGATATGACGGCCACTTCGCTTGTGCCCCCGCCGACATCAACGATCATGCACCCCTTTGCCTGCTTGACGTCCAGACCGGCGCCGATGGCTGCCGCCATGGGTTCTTCAAGCAGGAAGACCTCGCGCGCGCCCGCTGATTTGGCGGCTTCCTCCACGGCACGCTTTTCCACCTCGGTGATGCCGCAGGGCACGCACACCACCAGCCGCGGGCTGCGGCGGATCAGCCCCTGCGGCACCGCTTTGCGTATAAAGTATTTAAGCATGATCTCTGTGGTGCCATAATCGGCGATCACACCGTCTTTGAGCGGCTTGACGGCCACAATGCCGCCCGGCGTCCGCCCGATCATTTTGCGCGCCTCTTCGCCCACGGCGAGTATGTCCTTTTTGTTGTTTTTCATCGCGACGACGGAGGGCTCGCGCAGTATGATGCCCTTGTCCTTCATATAAACGAGTGTGTTAGCGGTGCCAAGGTCTATTCCCAGGCATGGCGCCAGATATGAAAACATGAACGAACCTCCACTTTTTGTTATGGTATCATTCTGCCTGTATAAACGTTTTTTTATACCTGTACTGTAGCGGACACGCGGGGGCCGGTGTATTGTCGGCGGGCGCAGTGTATGATATAGTGAAAAATGCAAAGGGGGGCGGGATGAACCAATCGCAGGCCAATGAGTATATCGTGCGGATCAACAAAGTATGTGATCATATTGACCGCCATTTGACAGAAGAACTGACGCTCAGTGAACTGGCGCGTGTGGCGGGTTTCTCCGAGTTCCATTTTCACCGGATATTTGCAGCGATGACGGGGGAGACGCTGTTCTCATTTATTCAGCGGCTGCGCCTTGAAAGCGCCGCCACGCGGCTGTGTGTGCATCCGGCGGTGGCGATCACGCAGCTGGCGCTGGATTGCGGGTTTTCGTCGTCCGCGGTTTTCTGCCGCGCTTTTAAAAAGCGCTTTGGCTGTGCGCCGTCGGTATTCCGCGACCGCAACCAGTGTCAAACAGACAGCAGCCTCGATCAACTGCTGCGCAACAGCGGGAAAGAAAAAAGCGGCCACGGTGGTTATAATGGCAAAAAAAACAGGAGGTTTGCCATGAAACCAGTGGTGACAATCGAGAAAATGGACAGGATGCGGGTGGCATACATTCGATACATGGGGCCATACGCAGGGGACTCACAGCTGTTTGAGGGATTGTTCGGGCGGCTGTGCGCCTGGGCAGGCCCGCGCGGTGTGGACATGAGCACAACGTATATCATCTACCACGATGACCCGGCCGTCACAGAGGAGCAAAAGCTGCGCCTTGACGTGTGCGTGCCCATTGGCGAGGACGCCCAGGTGGCCGGTGAGGTGTGTGAAACGGTTATCGAGGGCGGCACGTACGCGGTGGGGCGCTTTGTGCTGGGAACGGATGAGTACGGCCAGGCGTGGGCGTATATGTACAGCGAGTGGCTGCCTGGCAGCGGTTATCGCCCGGCAAACGCGGCGGCTTTTGAACGGTACAGCGGCGGCTGCGGCGAGGACGGAAAAATGCCGGTGGATATCTGCGTGCCGGTGGAGGTTATTTAGGCAAAATGGGGGCGGCGGAGCAAGGCTTTGCCGCCTCCGGCATCAAACGCGGGGTTGACATGATTTTGAATGGCGGAGACGCAGGGCTTTTGGTATCAAGGCGCAAGATATAATAGAGCGTGAAAGCAAGGAGGGATGACCAGTGAAGATTGTGATTATCGGCGCGGTGGCAGCAGGCACCTCAGCCGCCGCGAAGGCCAGAAGGAATATGCCGGACGCGCAGATTGTATTATATGAGCGTGACGCGGACATATCCTACGTTGGCTGCTCTTTGCCGTATTATATCGGCGGCCGGGTCGCGGACAAGGCGCAGCTGACGCCGCGTGACAGTGCGTATTTTCGGAACAAATACGGCGTGGACGTGCTGACGCGCCATGAGGTGCAGCACATTGACATCGCTGCCAAAACAGTGACGGTGAAGAATCTTAATACCGGCAAAGTTTTTGAGGATGGATATGACACGCTGGTGATGGCGACAGGCGCACTGCCGTTTGTTCCCGACATCCCCGGTATTGACCAAAGCCATGTGTTTGCGCTGCGCAGTGTGCGCGATGCGGTGGCGATACGTGGTTTTATAGAGGCGCGCAGGCCGAAGAGCGCGGTGATTGTGGGATCCGGCAACATTGGCATGGAGATGCTGGAAAACCTGCCCGATATCAATGTGTGCGTGGTGGAGATCGCCCCGCAGATTGCGACGGCGCTGGATGCGGATATGGCGGCGGCGCTGGAAGACAAACTGCGCGCAAGAGGTGTGACGTTTTACACTTCCCGGCGCGTGGAGAGGATATCGCAGACGGGTGTGACGCTCAACGGCGGCGAGGCGCTGGATGCCGAGCTGGTGATCATAGCGGCGGGCGTGCGGCCCAATACGGAGCTCGCCCGGCAGGCGGGGCTGGAGCTGGGCGCGAAGGGCGCCATACGTGTGGACCCACACATGCGCACCAGCGCCAAGCATGTTTACGCCTGCGGCGACTGTGCCGAGACATACTCTGCGATTACGGGAGAGCCGGCCTGGTATCCGCTGGGGTCCACGGCCAACAAGATGGGGCGCATTGCGGGAGACGTGCTGACGGGCGGACACCTTGCGTACCGCGGCAGCCTGGGCACCGGAATATACAAGGTGCTGGACATGGCGGTGGGGCTGACGGGGCTGACCGAACGGGATGCGCGCGCCCAAGGGTTCGATGTGGCGGTGGTGCGGCATCAGAATGCTGACAGGTTTGGCGAATTCGGCGGACAGGTGCTCACCATCAAGGCGGTGGCCGACAGAAAAACGCGCCGTCTGCTTGGCGCTCAGGTGATCGGCCACGGCGGGGTGGATAAGCGCCTGGACATATTCGCCACGCTGATCATGAAAAAAGCGACCGCCGATGAGCTGGAGGATCTGGACCTCGCCTACGCGCCGCCTTTTTCCACCTCGCGGGATCCGGTGCATTACACCGGCATGCTGCTGGTATCGGCGCTCAGCAGGCGGGGCTGAAAACGTCCCGGCGCCTGATTTATGGCCTTAAGGCTTCGTCCCAATCGACGATGCCGTCGCCGTTATGAACCCAGTCGATGAACAATCCGCATGGAGAGCCGTCCGCAACGCTCGTTAACTGATCTGCCGACAGCACGCCGGCGAGTATGCGGGAATACTGCTTTTCGGCTTCGCTTACATAGCTCCAGGTATCCATAAAGAATACGTCTAAGCCGAGCTGCTGCAGCCGTGCCAGCTCTGTGTTTTCGTGCGCTGCTTTGGCTGCGGTCAGCATGGGCATGATCTCTTGCGCGTATTTCTCCACAGCAGCGTCGCAGTTTTGCTGTGCGTCCAGCGTCCGGGCCTCTTCCCGTGCGGCCTGCCACTGGGCTTTGGTGACATTTCCGCCGTGGTCGCCGTTGTATTCGCTGTACGGATATGAGCCATTGGCCAGATCGACGAGCTTGCGCCATTGTGCAACACGTCGCCCATTGTAAACATACTCGCTCAACGGATGCGCGTGCTGCTCGGGGGTGAATATGTCTATGTGGACGAAGAAATACGCATCGGCATTGACCGGGGCTTCCAGTGCGCGCCGAACATCCCGGGCAAGGAGCACTTGCCCCGGCTCGGGCGGCAATGCGTAGCTGTCCGCAGTATCGCCGCCATATTCGGAGGAGACGACGACCCTGCGTGAATATGCCGCAGCGGCGGGGCTATCAATGACGGCGGCGGATGCGGCCGGTGGCGCGACAACCGCTGATGGCTGCGGCGGGGCTTGCGTGTTTCTGACCGAGAGAGCCGTGGCGGCCACTGCCGCTGCGCAGGCCG
This sequence comes from uncultured Christensenellaceae bacterium, assembly GCA_964576225.1. Lineage (GTDB taxonomy): Bacteria > Bacillota > Clostridia > Christensenellales > SZUA-584 > SZUA-584. The sequence continues at coordinate 2,093 of CAZNVX010000187.1, read as the reverse complement.
CAAAGCCAAGGCTGCCGCGCACAATCATTGTGCGTCTTTGCCGGCGTTTTTTCAGCTCATCGTAAAACCGCGTCAGCGTTCGTGTTTCAAAATCCGCGTCAAACTCCATCTGCGCCATGGCTTTTTGATAGGTCTTCATATTCATACAAATTCATCTCCAATCATCGATTTTAGCTGAAACCGCCCGCGCGCGAGCCAGGTGCCCACTGTCGCGGGTTTGGCGTTTAAAAGCCTGGCGATTTCGGCGATTGAGTAACCCTCATAATAGTGCAGATGGATGGGGATGCGGTATTTTTCGTCGAGAGCCAGCACGCAGTCAATAATACTGTTGGTGCCTGCGGGCGAATCGGCCAGCGTATCCGGCAGCGGTGCGGCGGCTTTTCTGCGGGCAGCTCTGAGATGGTTTTTGCACTTGTTGGCGGTGACGCGCATGAGCCACGCCTTTTTCTTCGGCTCAGCGTCAAAACGCGGCTTTCTGAGCAGATACGCGATAAACACCTCCTGCGAGACGTCCTCGGCATCCGCGCGGTTTTTCAGGTATGCAAAAGCCAGCCGCAGCACACCGGCGCTGTAAAGACGCACGGCATTCTTTAATGTGTTATCGTTGCTGCCGGGATCATTCATGCATGGGTCTCCTTTACAACCATATAACACCAGCAGAGACCAGTTTTTTTCAGAAAACAAAAAAATACCGGGGCTAAACCCCGGATTGTTTTAACATTGTGTACAGCCGGTTTAAGGGCAGCCCCATCACGTTGAAGAAGCAGCCGTGTATGCCGGTGATAAATTTGCCGCCGTAGCCCTGTATGCCGTAAGCGCCCGCCTTGTCCATCGGCTCGCCCGTGGCGATGTAGTCTTGTATCTCCTCATCCGACAGCGGGCAGAACGTGACGCGCGTGGCTTGGGCGGCCACATGCGTGGCGCTGTTGCTGACCACGGCGACGCCGGTATATACGCGATGCGTACGCCCCGACAGCTTGCGCAGCATAGCGGCGGCGTCCGCTTCGTCCTTCGGCTTGCCCAGCACACGCGGCCCGATGGCAACCAAGGTGTCTGCGCCGATGATAATGGCGTCCGGATACTGGCGGGCGATGTCCGCCGCCTTGTCCGCCGCGAGCTGCCGTACCTGCCGGGCGGGAGAACCGGAGGCGGTTTCCTCGATGCCGCTGGGGATCACGTCAAAATCTTTGATGATATATGCCAGCAGCTCGCGTCGCCGCGGCGAGCCGGACGCGAGTATGACACGCCTGTTGTTTTCCATCTGCTTATGGTGCGCAGGTGGTGGTGTTTTTATCATGATTGATGGCGATGGAGCCTTTGGGGCAGACGCCCACGCAGACGCCGCAGCCGGTGCATTTGTCGTAGTCGATGTGCGGCAGGTTGTCGCTCATCGTGATGGCGCCTTCGGGGCATTTTTTGGCGCACAGGCTGCACGCGATGCAGCCCGCTTTGCAGTTGGCCGCCACCGCTTTGCCCTTCTCCGTCGTCCGGCAGGCGATAAACACGCTGCGGCTCTTGGGCATCACGGAGATGACATGCTTGGGGCATACCGCCTCGCACTGCCCGCAGCCGGTGCACAGGCTCTCGTCCACCGCGGCGATGCCCTTGTCGCTCAGGTAGATCGCGCCGAAGGGGCATACTTTGCCGCAGGTGAGCAAGCCAACGCAGCCAAATGCGCAGGCCGACGGGCCGCCGGCCAGCATGGCTGCCGCGCGGCAGTCGTGTATGCCGGTGTACGTGTATTTGGAGACGCAATTTTCCGAATCGCCGTGGCACCGGACGCGGGCGACCATTTTTTCTCCCGGCGTGGTATCGACACCCAAAAGCGCCCCGATGGCGCTTAGGTTATCGCAGGAAAGGGCGACACAGCGCGACGCGTTCATCTCGCCCGCGGCCACCGCCTTGGCGAAACCGTCGCAGCCCGGGATGCCGCAGCCGCCGCAGTTCGCGCCCGGGAGAAGATCCCTGACCTGTCCCACCAGCGGGTCGGTCTTTACAGCCAGCAGCTTTGCGGCAACCGCAAGCCCCAGCCCCAGCACCAGCCCGAGACCGCCCAGCGCGGCCACCGGCCATATGATTTCATTGAACATGAT
>CAZNVX010000186.1:0-6350 GCA_964576225.1 uncultured Christensenellaceae bacterium | reverse complement strand
CTTCTTCCACATCCTCAAGACCTGTGATGGGCAGTCCTTTCTGATACGCGCCCGGATACCCGCCCGAAGCCATCACAACACACACGGCGCTGCGCTCGTCCCATTCTAGCGTGACCTCTTCCAGCTTCCCGTCGATCACCGCGTCAATCACATCCAGCAGATCATTCTTCATGCGCGGCAGCACGACCTGCGCTTCCGGATCACCGAAGCGCGCATTGTACTCAAGCAGCTTCGGCCCGCTGTCTGTCAGCATCAGGCCAAAATACAAAACGCCCTTGAACATGACGCCTTCCTGCGCCAGCGCATCGAGCGTGCGGCTGATTATCGTCTCTTCAACCTCCCGGCGCACCGCTTCGGTGTACCTTGGACTGGGCGAAAACGTGCCCATGCCACCCGTATTGGGGCCTTCGTCGTTGTCGTAAGCGCGCTTATGATCCTGAGCGCTCGCCATCGGCCGCATTGTTTTTCCGTCGCAGAACGCAAGCACGGAGACCTCCGGCCCTTCCATGAACTCTTCGATCACCACACGGCTGCCGGCATCGCCGAATATCTTGGCCACCATGATGCTGTCAAGCGCGACCTTGGCTTCATCCGCAGTGCGGCAGATTACCACGCCCTTGCCAAGCGCCAGTCCGTCGGCCTTAACCACCGTCGGCAGCGCGCACGTTTCCACATATGCACAGGCGTCGTCATAGTCAGAGAACACCGCGTACTGCGCCGTCGGAATACCGTATTTTTTCATCAGCGTTTTGGCATAAACTTTGCTGCCCTCCAGACGCGCGCCGTCTGCCGTGGGGCCGAATGCGCGTATGCCCTCGTTTTCGAGCGCGTCCACCAGCCCCAAATAAAGCGGATCATCCGGCGCGACCACCACAAGGTCAAACTGTTCGCGTTTCGCATATTCCACGATCCCCGGTATATCCGTGGCGTGTATGGGCACGCACACGGCCATGTCCGCAATGCCGCCGTTGCCCGGCGCGCAGTGTATCTGCCTGACCTTAGGATTTTGGCGCAGTTTCCAAACGATCGTATGCTCCCGGCCGCCGCCGCCCACCACAAGTATCTTCATGCCGTCTCTCCTCTAATGCTTGAAGTGGCGCATCCCGGTGAACACCATGGCGATCCCCAGCTCGTCGCAGGCCTTGATGGAATCCTCGTCACGCACGCTGCCGCCCGGCTGGATGATGGCCGCGATGCCGTATTGCGCCGCCAGACGGACACAATCGTCGAAAGGGAAATACGCGTCGGATGCAAGCGCCGCGCCGCTCGCATTCTCACCCGAGCGGTTCAGCGCGTTCTCCGCCGCCCATATGCGCGAGACCTGCCCCGGCCCCAGCCCCAACGACTGGTTGTTCTTGGCGACTGCGATGGCGTTGCTTTTGATATGCTTGACCAGCTTCCACGCAAACATCAGATCTGACATCTGCGCTTCGGTCGGCGTGCGTTTGGTTACCACCTTCAGATCTCCATCCAGCAGCTTGTCATCCGGCTGCTGCACGATAAGCCCGCCCAACGGTTTCTTGATATCCAGTGCCGTTTTGCTTATCTTTTTGCTGATGCCCGGCAGGCGCAGGATACGCAGATTCTTCTTGGTCTTGAGCACGTCAAGCGCATCGTCCGCAAACCCAGGCGCGATCACGATTTCAAGGAAAATCTTCACCATCTCCTCGGCGGTCTTTTTATCCACCGTTGCGTTAACGGCCACGATACCGCCATAAACGGAAACCGGGTCGGCGGTGTAGGCCTTCATGTAAGCGTCATACACCGTATCGGCGCTGCCCACGCCGCACGGATTGGCATGTTTGGACGCGACGACAGTGATATCCTCGAACTCACGCAGACAATCCAGTGCGCCGTTGGTATCGTTGATGTTGTTAAAGGACAGCTCCTTGCCCCACAGCTGCTCCGCCGCCGCCAGTGTCCCTTCGGTATCTAGGGGCTCTTTATAAAACGCGGCGCTCTGGTGCGGGTTTTCTCCGTAGCGCATATCCTGAATTTTCTCATAGGTCAGCGTGAGCTTGTCGGGATATCCGCCGCCGTTCTTTCCGCGCAGGTAGCCGGCAATCAGCGCATCGTATGCCGCCGTATGCTCAAACACCTTGACGCACAGGTCAAACTTGGTCGGCTGGCTCACACCGCCGCTTTTAAGCTCATCCAGCACGCGCGCATAATCCGCCGGGTCTACGATGGACGCAACGTCCTGCCAGTTCTTCGCTGCGGCGCGCAGCATGGTCGGGCCGCCGATATCAATATTCTCGATGGCATCCTCCAGTGTCACATCGGGCTTTGATATCGTCGCCTTGAACGGGTACAGGTTGACCGCCACGATGTCAATAAGGCCGACGCCCAATCCTTCGACCTGTGCCATATGCTCGGCGCTGCCGCGCATCGCGAGTATGCCGGCGTGGATGGCCGGATGCAGCGTTTTCACGCGTCCGTCGAGGCATTCGGGAAATCCGGTGATATCCGACACGTTGGTGACGGGCAACCCCGCCTGCTCCAGCGCCTTTTGTGTGCCGCCTGTGGAGAGAACCTCAAAGCCAAGCGCCACAAGTCCCGAAGCGAAGTCGACAACGCCGGTCTTGTCAAACACGCTCAAGAAAGCTCTTTTCATATGTTAAACCTCCAATAATGATCAACTGTATATACATCCGGCAGGGCGCGGTCAAGCCACCTCTACTCATCGGCATCCAAAACTTTCACGCGGCGCCCCTCAATCCTCAGCCGGCCCGCGCAGAGCAGCGCGACCGACCGGACCAGTATCTCGTGCTCCACAACGAGTATGCGCGCCGCCAGCGTCTCCGGCGTGTCGTCGTCGAGCACCGCCACACATTTCTGCATGATGATGGGGCCTGTGTCTGTTCCCTCGTCCACAAAATGCACAGTCGCGCCTGAGATTTTCGCGCCGTATTCCAGAACAGCCGCATGCACGCGCCGTCCATAATACCCCTTGCCGCAAAATGACGGAATCAGTGCCGGATGAATGTTGATGATTGGAAAGGCATTCACAAGCGCAGCGCCCAGTATCGACATGTATCCCGCCAGCACCACGGCCTGGCCGCCAAAACCATGAACCGCGTGTATAATGGCCTCATCATGCGCCTGCTGGTCGGAGAAACCGCGGGGGCTGATGACAACCGACGGCACGCCCGCTTGTTTCGCGCGTTCCAATGCATAGACGCCCGGCTTGCTGGAGATTACGCCCGAAACCTTTGCGGGGATCCGGCCGTCCGCACACGCATCCAGCACGGCCTGAAGATTTGTTCCGCCGCCGGATACCATCACCACAAGCCTGTCTATCCGCAAAGCTCCACACCTTCGCCTTCCCGGACGCATCCGATCACATAGGCCTTCTCGCCGAGTTCCCCCGCGGCTGACAAGACGTCGTTCGCGCAATCAGCACCGACCGCAAGCACCATGCCGATGCCCATATTGAACGTATTGTATGCGTCATCCGTCATCATCTGCGCCTCGCGCACAATCAGTTTGAATATGTCGGGCATGTCCCAGCTGCCAAGATCAATCTGTGCGCAAAGGCCATCCGGCAGCATGCGGGGTATGTTTTCGATAAAGCCGCCGCCCGTGATATGAGCCGCTCCTTTTATCTCATGCTGTTTCATTAATTCCAGCACCGTCTTTACGTAGATGCGCGTGGGTGTCAGCAGCTCCTCGCCCAACGTCTTGCCAAACATATCAATATGCTGCGACAACACCCGGCGTTCCATACTGATGACTTTACGCACCAAAGAAAAACCGTTGCTGTGAATGCCGCTCGACTGCAGCCCGATCAGCTTGTCCCCCGCCTTGATGCCGCGGCCATTGATAAGCTTTTCCTTGCTGACGCTGCCCACGCAAAACCCTGCGATGTCGTACTCTCCGGGGTTATAAAAACCCGGCATTTCCGCTGTCTCCCCGCCGATCAATGCGCAGCCGGCCATGAGGCAGCCGGCGGAGATACCTTTTACGATGTCCGCCGCCACCGACGGATTGAGCTTACCCGTCGCGATATAGTCGAGCAAGAACAACGGCGCGGCTCCGTGACATACCACGTCGTTCACGCACATGGCCACGCAATCGATACCCACGGTATCGTGCCTGTCCAAAGCAAATGCGCACTTGAGCTTTGTGCCCACCCCGTCGGTGCCGGATACCAGCACGTTGCCGCCGAATTCATACATGCCTCCGAACGAGCCCAAATCCTGCAGCACATGGTCATTGAAAGTTGAACGGGCATGTTCCTTCATCAGTTTAACGGCTTGATAACCCGCCTCCACGTCTACACCCGCGTCTCTGTATGTATATCCCATTATGTCTCCTTGTTAGTCGAGCAGGTTCTTCTTTCCGCATTCCAAGAGGCCGGACACATCCTCCGGATAAACGCCGCTAAAGCAGCCGGAGCAGAAATTACAGGCTGCCCCCTCAACCGTTTTTAACAGATCTTCTATTTTCAGATAGCTGAGCGTATCGGCGCCGATGGCACGCCGGATACCGTCAACCGATTTGTTCGCGCCGATCAGCTGATCGTGCGAGGAAGTATCGATGCCAAAGAAGCACGGATACTTGACCGGCGGCGAGCTGATCTGCATATGCACCTCTTTCGCGCCTGCAAGCTTAAGCATCTCAACAATTCGTTTGGACGTTGTACCGCGAACGATCGAATCATCCACCAGTATCAGGCGCTTTCCGCGAACGTTGCGCTTCAAAACGCTGAGCTTGACAGACACGCCCATTTCACGCTTTCCTTGCGATGGTTGTATAAATGTGCGTCCCACATACCGGTTTTTTGAAAGCGCGATGGTGTACGGAATACCCGATTGCTTCGCATAGCCCATGGCCGCCGACATCGCAGAGTCGGGCACAGCCGCGACGACATCAGCCTCCACATTGCCGGCCATTGCAAGCAGCTCACCGGCACGCTCGCGCGCTTTGTGGACGGGTATGCCGTCTATGTCCGAATCAGGCCGGGCAAAATACACGTATTCAAAAATGCAAAGCGCCGAGTCGCCGGCGTGCATGCCCTGATAGGACTTTAACCCGCTTTGATCCGCCACTACAATTTCACCGGGGCGCAAATCTCTGATAAACTCAGCACCGATGGTATCAAAGGCGCACGACTCGGACGCAAATACATATGAATTGTCGATGCGTCCCAGCGCCAGCGGCCGGATGCCGCGCGGATCGCGCACGCCGATCACCATGTCGGGCGTCATGATCACAAGCGCATAACTTCCCTTCAGCTGCGCCATTGTGCGCGTCACCGCTTCGATAATGCCGTTGCCGCTGTGCTTGGCGATAAGGCTCGCAATCACTTCGGAGTCGATTGAAGTCTGGAATATCGCGCCGTCGTTCTCAAGTCCGTCCCGCAGCTCTCTGGCGTTGATCAGATTGCCATTGTGCGCCAGCGCCAGATGACCCTTTTTCGAACTGATCACCAGCGGCTGAGCGTTGGCAAGAAGGCTGTCGCCCATCGTGGAATAGCGCACATGGCCGATGGCCGCCTGTCCGCCCGCCAGCTTGTCGATGCAGCCGTTGCGGAATATTTCTGTCACCAGCCCCATGTCCTTATGATAATCGATGCGCCCGCCGCGGGCAACCGCAATTCCGGCGCTCTCCTGCCCACGGTGCTGCAGGGCAAACAAACCGAAATAGGCAGCCTCCGCCGGCTCGATCAGCCCGTCCGGACAGTAAACGCCAAACACGCCGCATTCCTCGCGCATGCAGTCATCGTCCGGCTTCCAGCGTTCATATGTCTTAAGTGGCTTGATACAAAGCGGCATGTCACTCTCCCATCAATCTTCTGATGATTTCCTGATACGCCTCTTCAACATCGCCAAGGTCACGCCGGAAACGGTCTTTATCAAGCTTCTTGCCTGTTTCCATGTCCCAGAACCGGCAGGTGTCAGGAGAAATCTCGTCGGCCAGTATGATATCGCCGTGAAAACGTCCGAACTCCAGCTTGAAATCAATCAGCTCCACACCGAACTCTTTCAGATAGCCGATGAGAATGTCGTTGACCTTTAATGAGTAGCCCTTGATCTTTTCCATCTCATCGTCTGTGGCCAGATCCAGCGCACGCACATAATAGGAGTTGATGAAAGGATCCCCCAGATCGTCATTTTTATAGCTGTACTCAAGTATCGGGCATTTGAGCTCCGTGCCTTCCGCAATGCCCATACGCTTGGAAAAGCTGCCCGCGGCTTTGTTGCGGACGATCACCTCTACCGGCACGATGTCCACTTTTTTGACCACCGTCTCCCTGTCGGATAGCTGCTCCACATAGTGAGTCGGGATACCGCTTTCCTCAAGCAGCTTAAAGAAATGATTTGACACCTTGTTGTTGACGACGCCTT
>CAZNVX010000185.1:0-6357 GCA_964576225.1 uncultured Christensenellaceae bacterium | reverse complement strand
CCAGCCGATGAACGCCTTTTTCTGCTTTCAGATAGCCATACGCATTGAGGCCCAGCACCTCAAACGTTACGCTTTTGACGCCGGCCTCATCCCCCGCCAGGAAATCCAGCACCTTGACGGCGTATTTTTTCCTCTCGCACCAGCGTGTATACATCCGGTAGAGCATTTCCACCCAGTCCTGCGCTTCTGTGCCGCCGGCACCGGCATGCAGCGAGAGTATCGCACCGTTAGAATCATATTCGCCGCGCAGCAATGCCTTCAGACGCAGCTCGGACACATCTTTTTTAAGAGCAGTCAGTTCAAAATTCAGCTCATCCGCCATCTCTGCGTCCGCGCCCTCTTCCACAAGCTCAAGCAGCACCGCAGCATCCTCCAGTCGGGCAGATATCTTGGAGAACTGCTCCAATTTGTCCTCAATCGGCTTAATCTTTTTATTAACCTTATGCGCCTCTTTTATGTCGTCCCAAAACCCCGGCGCTTCCATATGACTCTGAAGCTCGGCCAGCTCAGTCTTAAGCGATTCAATACCCAGCGCGCTTTGCGCCTCTCCTAACAGCGTGCGAATCTCATTCAATATCAGTTTGGCTTCATCTGTCTGCAGCATACTCACCCCTACTGCGCCTGACCGCAGCAATTCTTGAATTTTTTACCACTCCCGCATGGGCATGGCGCGTTGCGTCCCAGCTTGTTACCGCTCGAATCCAGCACCTTCTTCGGCGCTTCCACCACTCTGGGCGCCTCACGCTTGACCGGACGCGTGGTCAGCTTGACATGATACAGCATCGTAACAGTATCCTGTTGGATCTCACGAATCATTTCGTCAAACATGTCAAACCCCTCGCGGCGAAACTCGATAATCGGATCGCGCTGGCCATACGCGCGCAGACCTATACCTTGCCGCAGCTGATCCATCGCGTCAATATGCGCCATCCATTTCTGATCCACAGCCCGCAGCAACAGGATGCGTTCAATTTCGCGCATGCTCTGGCCGCCTTGATCGATCTCGGCTTCTTTTTGCTGATACAAGCTTTGCGCCAGCTTGACGATACGATCTTTGGCGCTCGCGGGTTCTAATTCTTCAATTTCTTCCGTTTTGAAAAGCGGCATTCCCTTGGGAAGGAAGATCTTGTTAAAGTACTCCGTCAAGCCCGCAATATCCCATTCCTCAGGATACGTGTTTTCCGGGCAATATACACCGAAAATGTCATCGACCAGCGTGTCGAGCATATCCATGATATTCTCTTTAACGTCCGCGCCCATCAGCACCTTGCGCCGTTGTGAATAGATCAGCTCTCGCTGTTTATTCATCACATCGTCGTATTGAAGAACGTTTTTCCTGATCTCGTAATTTCGGTATTCAATCCTCTTTTGAGCTGATTCAATCTGCTTCGTGAGCAGTCCAAACGCCAGCGGGATGTCGTCGTCTTTGCTGACCGCGTTCATAATGCCCTGCACGCGCTCTCCGCCGAACAGCCTCATCAGATCGTCTTCGAGCGAAATGAAGAACACCGATGAGCCCGGGTCTCCCTGACGGCCGCTGCGACCGCGAAGCTGGTTGTCGATACGCCGCGATTCATGCCGTTCGGTGCCCACAATGTGCAGCCCGCCAAGCGACACAACTTCATCGTGCTCGGGCTGCATTGATTTTTTATGCACGCCCAGCAGCTCGGCGTATCGTTTTCTTGCCTTTTTGATATCCTCGTCATCCGTAGACGCGTGACCCACCGCCTGCTCTATCAGCTCTTCAGTGAATTCCTCCATCCGCATGTCCGCCCGAGCAGCAAAATCCGGATTGCCGCCAAGAATGATGTCGGTACCGCGGCCCGCCATGTTGGTCGCGATGGTGACCGCGTTCTTTTTGCCGGCCTGCGCGACAATCAGCGCTTCTTTTTCATGGTTTTTGGCGTTGAGCACATTGTGCTTTATGCCGCTTCGCGTCAGCATGCCCGACAGTCGCTCGGATTTCTCCACGGATACGGTGCCCACCAGCACGGGACGGCCGGTGGCATGCACACGCTTGATCTCGTCCACAACTGCACGGAATTTCCCCGCTTCAGTGGCATAGATCACATCGTTGTTATCCTGCCGGATCATCGGGCGGTTGGTGGGTATCTGCACCACGTCAAGGGTGTAGATACCCTGAAACTCATCCTCCTCCGTCTTAGCCGTGCCTGTCATGCCGGCCAGTTTCTCATACATGCGAAAATAGTTCTGAAACGTGATCGTGGCCAGCGTCCGGGTTTCGCGCTCCACTTTTACGTTTTCTTTTGCCTCAATCGCCTGATGGAGGCCTTCAGAATAACGACGTCCCATCATCAGGCGGCCCGTAAATTCGTCCACGATAATAACCTGCCCGTCCTTGACAACGTAATCGATATCGCGCTTCATCAGGTTGTTGGCCTTCAAAGCCTGGTTGATGTGATGGTTTAGCTCTGTGTTTTCCACGTCCGAGAGGTTTTCCACTCCAAAAGCTTTCTCAGACTTGGCAACACCCGATTCTGTCAGATTGATGGCTTTTAATTTCTCATCAACAGTAAAATCGTCCTCCATCCTGAGCGTCTTGACAAAACGATCCACCGTGGCGTACATATCGGTGCTTTTGTCGCCTGCGCCGGAAATAATCAATGGCGTACGCGCCTCGTCAATCAAAATGCTGTCCACCTCGTCCACCACGGCGAACGACAGTTCACGCTGTACCATGCGCTCTTTGTGGATGACCATATTGTCGCGCAGGTAGTCAAATCCAAACTCGTTGTTGGTTCCGTAAACAATATCACAATGATAGTTGGCGCGCCGTTCCTCAGCAGGAATGGCATGAATCACAAGCCCCACAGTAAAACCGAGGAATGAATAAAGCTTGCCCATCCACTCCGAGTCTCTTTTGGCCAGATAATCGTTGACGGTAACCACATGCACGCCCTTGCCGGTCAGCGCGTTAAGGCACACCGCCAGTGTAGCCGCCAGCGTCTTGCCCTCGCCGGTCTTCATCTCGGCAATACGCCCCTGATGAAGAACAATGCCGCCGATGAGCTGCACATAAAAGTGACGCATGCCGAGCACGCGGTCTGAGGCTTCCCGTACCTGTGCGAAAACCTCGGGCAACAGGGAATCAAGGCTTTCCCCGTTAGCGTACCGCCGCTTGAATTCATCGGTTTTCGCCTGCAGCGCGCTGTCGCTGAGTGCTTTATACTCATTTTCCAAGGATTCCACGGTATCCGCAATCTTCCGGATCTTTTTGATCTTGGATTCGTTGCTTCCGCCGATCATGTTTCTTATCAGTCCCATAGGTTCCCCTTATCCTGGCCGGCCCCGCCAAGCCATATCATACATTTTACCATCCGGTTACACCTTAGGCAACCTTTGCAGCCTGTCTTTTAGCGGCCTGCCATGCCGCCGGACACATCAATTGTCGCGCCGGTCATGTAGCTCGATGCATCACTCAAAAGGAATGCCACAACACGCGCCGTCTCCTCCACCTCACCGATACGGCCCAGCGGTATCTGTGCGTCATACTTGTCCCGTTCGTGATCCAGCACATCTTTCGTCATATTGGTATACATCATCCCGGGCGCCACCGCATTCACACGTATACCATCTGCCGCCACCTCTTTGGCCAGAGACGTTGTGAATGTGACCACCCCGCCTTTGCTGGCTGAATAGGCTGTTTTCCCCCGTTTGGAGCCTATATATGCCGTCAGCGATGAAACATTTACCACAGCGCCCGCCTGCCCGCTTGCAGTCAGCCGGCTGATAAACTCGCGGCAAGTCAGAAACACGCCCGACATGTTGACGTCAAGCACGCGCTTCCATTCAGCGTAATCCATATCCTTGATCATCGCAACCGGACAGATGCCTGCGTTGTTCACGAGCAATGTTACAGCACCCAGTTTCTCCTCCGTTATGCTAAACAGCGCTGCCACATCCGATTCGCTCGATACGTCTCCCTTCACGGCAATGGCCTTAACGCCATGCACCCCGATTTCGTCAACCAGCTGCCGCGCCTGCTTTTCGCTGCTGCTGTAATTGACAGCGATTTGGACGCCTTCCGCCGCGAGGCACAAGCATATTGCCCGTCCCAGTCCGTGACCGCCGCCTGTAACAATTGCCGTCTTCCCTCCAAGGTTCAGATTCACCGTATCCGCTCTCCCTTCCGGCAAGCAACGCTGCCATGCGTTCATTTCAGCGTTTCTATTATATAACGCCATGCGTTTGAGTCAACACAGTTTGACAAATTATTGTATCATGTCCATACCGGAACAAGAATGAACATACCGTGAATTCTGGTGGAAGTATTTCTTTGTGATACAAGGCAGACTTGCGGCATCGTGTCTGCGCGTTGACTAGAAAAGGTCTTATATGATATTCTTAAATCTGCATTTTAAATATGAGAGGAAACTTAAAGTGGCGAAGGTAACAATCAATCAAGACGCCTGCAAGGGCTGCGGGCTCTGTGTCACAGTCTGCCCGAAGAAGATTATCGTGCTCTCCAAAACCGTGATCAACGCAAAAGGCTATAACCCCACGGAAGTTACAGACATGTCTTTATGCATCGGCTGTGCCAGCTGCGCTAAGATTTGTCCTGATTTTGTGCTGACCGTGGAAAAGTAGAATTAGAAATTTAATTTAAGGTGGGGAAAATGGCAAAAGTATTAATGAAAGGAAACGAGGCGATCGCGGAAGCGGCCATACAAGCAGGCTGCCGTTACTTTTTCGGGTATCCGATTACGCCTCAAAACCAAATACCCGAATACATGTCGCGGCGCATGCCGGAGGTCGGCGGCACTTTCCTGCAGGCCGAATCAGAGGTCTCTGCGATCAACATGGTTTACGGCGCTGCCGGGGCGGGCGCCCGCGTGATGACATCCTCGTCGTCACCGGGCATCAGCTTAAAGCAGGAAGGCATCAGCTACATCGCGTGCGCGGAGCTGCCTTGCGTCATTGTCAACATCGTGCGCAGCGGGCCGGGGCTCGGCGGCATACTGCCCGCCCAGTCGGACTATTTTCAGGCCGTCAAGGGCGGCGGACACGGCGACTACCGCATCATTGTGTTTGCGCCGAGCTCGGTGCAGGAAGCGGCCGACTGCGTGATGGAAGCCTTCGAGGTATCCGATTTCTACCGTATCCCAGCCATGGTGCTGGGTGACGGCATGATCGGGCAGATGATGGAACCCGTAGAATTCAAGCAGCCGCAAAAGCGTGAGCAGCCACCCAAAACATGGGCAGCCACCGGTTTTGACGGGACAAGACCCCGCGCCGTCATCAACTCTCTCTATATCGAAGCGGAGGAAATGAGCGCCGTATGCGCGCGCCTGGCGGACGTGTACACGAAAATTGAAGAAAATGAAACGAAATACGATACTTTCATGATGGATGATGCGGAAATCTGTATCGTGGCATACGGCACCACATCAAGGATCGTCCGCAACGCTATCATAAAGGCAAGGAAAGAGCATAATATCAAGGCGGGGCTGATCCGCCCTATCACGATTTGGCCCTTCCCCTCACAGGCCATCGCCGATGCCGCCAAAGATTGCGAGGCATTCCTTGCTGTGGAGATGAGCACCGGTCAGATGGTGGAGGATGTGCGGTTGTCTGTTAACGGCCGGCGCCCCGTCAGCTTTGTCGGCACAACCGGCGGCGTGATTCCCACCCCCACTCAGATTATCGAAGCGCTCAAAACCATCAAGGAGGGGATGTAATATGGCTGTCGTTTTTAAAAAGAGCGCCCTGGTTCGGGATGTTCCGTTTCATTACTGCCCAGGGTGCACGCATGGCATCGTTCACCGATTGATTGCTGAGAACATTGAGGAAATGGGCTTGCAAACGAAGACCATTGGTGTTGCCCCTGTGGGCTGTGCCGTGTTCGCCTACAAATATTTCGATATCGATATGTATGAGTCTGCCCATGGCCGGGCTCCGGCTGTGGCCACCGGCGCGAAGCGCGTCCATCCCGACAATCTGGTGTTTACCTACCAGGGAGACGGCGACCTTGCCTCCATCGGCGCGGCTGAGATCGTGCATGCGGCGGCGCGGGGCGAGAAGATCACTGCCATATTCATCAACAACGCGATTTATGGCATGACGGGTGGCCAGATGGCTCCCACCACACTGGTGGGTCAAAAGACAACCACGTCGCCTTACGGCCGTGACGCCAGCCACTGCGGTTATCCGGTGCGGGTGTCCGAAATGCTTTCCACGCTGGACGGAGCGGCATACATTGAACGCGTCTCTCTGCACGACGTCCCCAACATCAATAAAGCGAAAAAGGCCATCCGCAAGGCCTTTGAAACGCAAATGGCCGGCAAAGGCTTCTCCCTTGTCGAGCTGCTGTCCACCTGCCCCACCAACTGGGGCTTA
>CAZNVX010000184.1:0-6377 GCA_964576225.1 uncultured Christensenellaceae bacterium | reverse complement strand
TATCTGGCCACTGAGACGGATTTTTCACACTCGCGCATACAAAATGCGATCGCGGCGGGAGAAATCAAGGTCAACGGTGTTTTGGCCAAAGCAGGCGAGAAACTCAAAGCGGGTGATGTGGTCACCGTCGCCATTGAGCCGCCGCGCGAGGTTGAGGTGCAGCCCGAAAACATACGCATTGACATCGTGTATCAGGACGAATGGCTCGCTGTGGTCAACAAACCGCAGGGCATGGTGGTGCACCCGGCGCCGGGGCATGCCGACGGCACGCTGGTGGGCGCGCTGCTCTGGCACATCGGCGACCTGTCGGGCATCGGCGGCGAGCGGCGCCCCGGTATCGTGCATCGGCTCGACAAGGACACCTCCGGCCTGATCGTGATTGCCAAGAACGACGAGGCGCACACTGCGCTGGCGGCGCAGATGGCGGATAAAAGCGCGCGCCGTATCTACCACGCCATTGTGCACGGCGGCTTTGCACAGGAGGCGCTGACCATCGACAAGAGCATTGGGCGAAGCCGCGCCGACCGCAAAAAAATGGCGATAGACCGCGGCGGACGCCATGCGGTGACGCATATCCGCGTTTTGGAGTCCTTTGGTGATTTTACGCACGTGGAGGCGTCGCTGGAGACGGGGCGCACGCACCAGATACGCGTGCATCTCGCGAGCATCGGCCGTCCGGTGGCGGGTGACACCGTATACGGCCCGAAATCACCGCGTCTGCATGACAAGGGTCAGCTGCTGCATGCGGGCACACTCGTTTTCCGCCATCCCGGCACGCGCGAAGAGATGACGTTTCACGCGCCGCTGCCGGATTATTTTGGGGCAGTGCTTGAAAAACTGAGGGCGAAACAGGCATAAGCATAGTGGCAAAAAAAATGATACATGTATTTAAAAAAACCGCACGGCATTCGGTCCGCTTCATAATACGTTGTTGACTTTTGCCATATCGTTGACTATAATAATCTAAGCTAAAAACAACTCCCATTTGTCGGTCCGTTCCGATCGGTTCCGTGGGATATGGGAGGGAGGGTAACAATTGGCAGAGATACGCGTCGGAGAAAACGAATCTTTAGAAAACGCGCTGAAGAGATTCAAGCGGCTGACCGCTCGGGAAGGTACGCTGGCAGAGCTTCGCAAGCGTGAGCACTATGAAAAGCCCAGTGTAAAACGCAAAAAGAAAGCGGAAGCCGCTCGCAAGAGAAAACACTGATACATATTCATTGCATTCAAAACCCGGGGGCTCTCCGGGTTTTTATGTTATTTTATCGATCAGAAAAGCCGGTGGCAACGATACACGAATAATGCTAAAGGAGACAGAATCAAGCGCGATGAATAAAGCGATGAGAAGCATGCTGGCTTTGCTGGCGGCGGCATTGGCGGCAGCCGTATTGTGGACGGGTACATCGCAGGCGGCAGGCAACGAGGTGTTGGTGGTGGATGTGCACGGCGAGGTGACGGCTGCGATGACCGCCCATATTTCTGATGCGCTGGACGAGGCTGAGGCGGCGAATATCCCGCTTGTGCTGGATATTGATACGTATGGCGGGCAGATCGTTGAAGCCGACAACATCAAAAAGAGGCTGCTTAATGCCACGGTGCCTGTCAGCGCTTACATACGCAGCAACGCGCTGTCGGCCGGCGTGCTGATCGCGATATCTTGCGAGCGCGTTATCATGGCGGGTTCGGCGGTGATCGGCGCTGCGGAGACCATTCCGAACGACGAAAAGACGCTGGCCACATGGGTCGGTCTCCTGCGCTCCGCCGCAGAGGCACGCGGGCGCAACACAGACGTTGTGGCCGCGATGGCTGACAAGCGCGTGGTGATTGAAGGGCTGACGGGCTCGGATGAGATGCTGACGCTGAGCGCGTCACAGGCGCTGGAATGGGGTATATCGGACGGTACGGCGGCAACGCGCGAGGATGCGCTGGCACTGCTGGGATACGGCGAATACGATGTGACGGACAAACCCATGAGCTTTGAGGCACAGGCGGCGCAGTTTCTCACATCCACGGCGGTGGCGAGCCTGCTGTTTCTGATTGCCATCGTATGCCTTGGCATTGAGATTTTCACGCCAGGCTTCGGCGTGTTCGGCGTGGTGTCCATCATCTGCTTTGGGCTTTATTTTGGCGGCAGCCTGCTGGCCGGATATGCCGAATGGTGGAGTGCCGCGCTGCTGATCGGCGGTATTATTCTGATCGTCATAGAGATTGCCGTGCCCGGTTTCGGCGTTTTTGGCATCGCGGGTATCGTTTGTCTGGGCGCGGGTCTGTTGTTTATATCGCGTGACGTGGCCACATTTTTGACCGTGCTCGCTGTCGGCGTGGTGGGCGCCGCAGTGGCCCTGCCGCTGATATTCAGGCTGCTCAAAAAGCTGGGCCTGGTGCGGCGGATTGTGTTGGGCGACAACATGCTCGCCGAGGAAGGCTATGTGAGCCATGCGCAGATCCCCAGCCTTGTGGGACAGGAAGGCGTGGCAGAAACGGTGCTGCGTCCTGCTGGCGTCGCGGTCATTGGCGGCGTGCGCCACGGTGTGGTGTCGTCGGGCATGTATATTGAAAAGGGACAGCCTGTGGTGGTGGTGGAGCACACGCCCGGGCGCATCGTGGTGGATGAGAAGCGTTAGCCATTAAGGATAAAGCAGGCAAAAGGAGGGCGGCACAGACCGCCTTCTTTTTTATGCCCGTCGCGCATATGAATGAAGGAAAGCATCATTGAAACAAAAGCCGGGGTAAACGGAAGTTGAAGAAAACACGCGACATCACCAAAAGCATCGTTCAGCGGTTTGAGCTGGCGCCCGAAGCGGTGGGATGCCTGCGCGTCACGCTCATCGATAACACGCATGCGTATATTGAGAACCACCGCGGCATCCTTGAATACACGCCGCGGCGTATCTGCGTGCGCGCACGACTGCTGAATGTGACGATTCTGGGGAAGGGTCTTGTGCTTGAACGGTTCGGGCGTGAAAACGTGGCGGTACGCGGTGAGATCAAAAGCATTGAGTACGAAATAATCGGCGAGGGGGCGGGTACTGTCCCTTGAGAATGTGGAATTTTTTAACCGGGTATGTTATGATACGCGTGGAAGGCCTTTCGCTGGAGAAGTTTCTCAACGTTGCCTTCGAGGCGAATGTGCCGGTGTACGAAGCACGCCGCTTGTCATATACAGTGCTGAGTGCGGTGGTCAGCGCACGCGGCTACCGGAAACTGTTGCGCGTTGTTCCGGAAAAGTATACAGTGACGGCACAGAAAAGCGCGGGGCTTGCGGTGGGTGTCAAATGGCTGACACGTCGCAAAGCGCTGCTGATTGGCCTGATACTGGTGGGGCTTGCGGCGCTTGCGGCTTCGCTTTTTGTCTGGGAAGTGCGCGTTACCGGTATCGATACGCGCGAGGCGATGGCGCTGACAGAAGAATTGGCTCAGCTGGGTATTTACCCCGGCGCATACAAAGGCCATATTGATCTGAAACAGGCTGAGACGCGGCTGATCATTGCGCACGATGAGTTTGCGTGGGTCAACCTGCGCCTGACCGGTGTGGTGGCGCTGGCGGAAGTGGTGCCGGCGGAGCCGGTGCCGGAGATTGTGGACGATTCGCGCCCCCGCCATATCGTGGCCGAAAAGGATGCGCTGATCGAGAGCGTGACGGCGCTCAAAGGCCGCGCCGTGGTGGAAGCCGGAGATACGGTGCGTGCCGGAGATGTACTGATATCCGGGTTGGTCTGGGATCCCGGTTTGCCGCGAATGCTGTTCGCCGCGCGCGGTGAGGTGATCGGCAGTGTCTGGTACGCCGCGCGGGTGTCCGCTCCGATGTATGAAGAGGTGCGCATCCCCACGGGGCGCACTCAGCTGCAGCGTGTGATATCCATCGGACGTGACAGCGCTCCGGTGGATGAAGGCTGTTCGTTTGCAGAGTATGATACGGACGTCATCCGGGAATACCCGGTGGTGGGGTTGTTTCTGCCCGTATACATATCGGTATTGGAGCACCGCGAGGTTATTATCACGCGGCAAAATGTTCCGCGGGATACGCTGACGGTCTATCTTGAGGAACGGGCGTATTATAATGCGCAGGGGTATGTGCCAAACGATACAGTCATCGTGGGGCATCGCACTGTATTCAAGGAAGAGGACGGCATGCTGACCGCGACGGTGTATCTGCAGACGCATGAGGACATTGGCACGGTCGTTTATCTGGAGGAATAGGGTATTGGAATCCAACAACATTGAACTCGGCATCGAGGTGGACAACTTAGAGCAGTTGATTGCGCTGTTCGGTGCGTTCGACGAGAATCTCAAAGCGATAGAAAAGGAAACGGGCGCAAGCATTATTGCGCGCAATACGCATGTGGCGATATTCGGGCGGCGCGAGGAGGCTGAGCTGGCCAAGGTGGTGGTGGACAAGCTGCTCGGCATGATCCGCAAGCAGGAAAGGATTGACCTGTCGCGCATCCGGTACGCCGTGGAGCTGGCCCGGGAGGGCAATGCCGACGCGATCGAGGAAATCATGACCGACGTGATCGCCATCACCAGCAAGGGCCGGCAGGTCAAAAGCCGGACGATTGGGCAAAAGCGTTACGTCAAGGCAATGCGGGAGAATACCGTGGTGTTTGCCATCGGCCCTGCCGGCACGGGCAAGACGTATCTTGCAATGGCAATGGCCGTGGTTGCGCTGAAAAACAAAGAGGTTGAGCGCATCATTCTGACCCGGCCGGCGGTGGAGGCGGGCGAGAGCCTGGGGTTCCTGCCCGGGGATCTGCAGAACAAGGTGGATCCATACCTGCGGCCGTTGTATGACGCGTTGTATGAGCTTTTGGGGGGAGAGGTGTATGCCAGGCTCTCGGAGCGCGGAGCCATTGAGGTGGCGCCGCTGGCGTATATGCGCGGGCGCACGCTCTCCGATGCCTTTATTGTGCTTGACGAAGCGCAGAACTGCACAGAGGAGCAGATGAAAATGTTCTTAACGCGTTTTGGAGAAAACGCGCGGGTTGTCGTCACGGGGGACATCACACAGATCGACCTGCCCAAAGAGAAACGCAGCGGGCTCAAGCAATGCATCAGCATACTCGAGGGCATTGAGGGTATCAGCGTGCAATATCTGACACACCGGGATGTGGTGCGGCATGAACTGGTGCAAAGCATCATCAAAGCGTATGAAAGGTATGAGAAAAGCCAGAGGAGGTAGCCATGATTCGCGATGCGTCCGTCAAACGGCAGGTGCCGAAAAAAAGGCTGCTGACATTATCTACGATTGGCGTGGTTGTGTTGATGGTCGTTTTTGCGATGGTGGCGCTGTCCATCACGCCCGTCAAGTATGAGCTTGCCGTTGGCGAGGTGGCGCCGGTCACCATCACATCAAGCCGCGATATCACAGACGAGGTTTCCACGGAGAAGGCAATAGAGGCGGCGCGGTCTGCTGTTTCGGACATGTATACGCTGGATGCCTCCGTTTCAGAACGCGTGGCCGACCGCATCGGTGAATACTTTGCGGCAGCGGTGTCGGCTAACGAGGCGCTGCACGACGCTTATGTGACCGGACGGGTCAGCGGCAGCGCTTACGGCGTCACCCCGGAGGTGTATCTGACCGTGTTCGATCCGGCTGAGGCTGATTGGGAAGGCTTTATAACTGAACAAATGAAAGCGGATGTGCGCGCTGCGCTTGACGATACGGACATGCCTGACGCATCGGTTTATGCGTTGGCGGGCATGACGCAAACCGAAATATCCCAAATGGGGTATGATGCGACGGCTGCGGCACTGGCGGCACTTGAGAGCGGTATCCGCATTGAAAACCTGAGCATTGAAAAGAGCGATGTGGAGCGCAATCTCAGGCAGAGGTATTTCACTGCGGGCATGCGGTATCTGGCCTATTCGCCCATAGACAGGCATCTGGAAGCGAATATGCTTTACGACGAGGCGGCGACGCTGCAGGCGCGCGAAGTCGCGGCGGAGAAAGTGCAGCCCGTGATTTACAAGCAGAATCAGACCATTGTGGTGGCGGGCGAGGTGGTCACTGAAGCGCAGCTGGCGGTGCTGACAGCACTGGGTGTGGTGGGCAGTGAAGGCGTGGATTACTTGCTCTATGTGGGCATGCTGCTGCTGTTGACGCTGATATTTGCCGTCTACGGCATCTATCTATATCAGTTTGAGACCAAGGTGCTCAATGACACGCGCAAGCTGCTGGTGCTGGCCTCCATCATTGTGGTGATTGTAATGATATCGGTGCCTCTGGCCCGGCTGGACTCCCGTATAGTTCCGTCGTTTTTCGGGACCATGCTGGCTTGTGTGTTGGTGTCTCAGAGAAGCGCACTCGCGCTGAACGTTTTTCTCGCAGTGATTGTCGGCATCATCAGTTCCTGGAACACCGGGCTTTTGAGTGAGAC
>CAZNVX010000183.1:0-6380 GCA_964576225.1 uncultured Christensenellaceae bacterium | reverse complement strand
CGTCCATCACGCGTGACGTATCCGGCGAGGGTGTGCAGCAGGCGCTGCTCAAAATCATTGAAGGAACGGTAGCGAGCGTGCCGCCGCAGGGCGGGCGTAAGCATCCGCATCAGGAGTTTTTGCAGATCGATACAACAAACATCCTGTTTATATGCGGCGGTGCATTCGGTGGCTTAGAGAAGATCATCGAGCGGCGGATCGGGCGTAAAACGATGGGCTTCGGAGCGGAGATCGTCAGCAACGAAAAGAAAAATCTGGCTGAGCTCTATAAGAATATACTGCCCGAAGACCTGTTAAAGTTCGGTTTGATCCCTGAATTCGTCGGACGCGTGCCTATTATCGTCACGCTGCACCAGCTTGAAGAAGGTGCGCTGATCAATATACTCACGCAGCCGAAGAATGCGCTTGTCAAGCAATTCACAAAGCTGCTTGAAATGGATGGCGTGCAGCTTGAGTTTGAAGACGATGCGCTGTCTGAGATTGCCCGGCTTGCGATAGAGCGTAAAACAGGCGCACGCGGTCTCAGGGCGATCCTCGAATCCATCATGCTTGACGTGATGTATGAGATACCGTCCCGCGGGGATGTCAAGAAATGCGTGATCACCAAGGATACCGTGAAAAGCTCTAAAGTGCCCATGCTGATTCTTGGAGAAAAGGAATCCAAGCAGCAAAAGGCGCTCCCCAAGGCGAAAAAGGAAGGACTTGCCTGAACCCGAAAAGCAACCAAAAAGGCGCTGCAAAACCTTCGCAGCGCCTTTTTCGATACAATCTAATCTGGGTTTATTCAACGAGAATTACATAAAACTCATCTGTCTTCTCATCCACCATGCCGTATAGCGTATATGAGCTCTCGGCGGAGAGTTTGTCGGGGCCGTGATAGTAACAGGAAAGAGAATTGCTGCCGGACGAAACAGAAAAACGCTGGACATGACTGTCCGTTTCAAGGTTTTTAATCGAGCTGACCAGCTTAATACCGACGCCGGACAGCTTACCGGCATCTTTTATGATGGTGGCCGCGTTCATTTCCCGGGCATTTTTCTTGAGTTCACCTGGCTCCGGGATGCGTTCGACCGCAACGGTTCTCTCGGTTTCTTCACGGTTGTCGCTGGTTGCCTTGAGCATGATCATATGCAGTCCATAGCCTTTGAGTTCGCAGGCCACTGAAAAGGCGCCGTTTTCTGATACGAGCCCTGCAAAGGTTTGGCTATCCAGCACGGCGCTGAGCGAAGCGCCGGGGTCTGTTGTGCCGCGGGCTTCAAAGGAATCGCTGTGAACCCGAAGATAATCGGACTCAGGTTCCAGTTTTGTCTGCGCCAGTTGCCTGGTGACAGTAAATTGATCCTTAACAGCCTGTCGGCCAGGCTGGATCACATCGACGGCAAAATAGTTTTCTCCTGGATCCAGCGCCATTTCAACTGACAACAGCCCATCGTCGTCCACTTTGGCGGAAAGATTCTCGTTGTTGATAAAAACCGTGGACCCAGGGGCAACGCGCATTGAGATAGCGGCGGTTTCATCTGATGAGGATTGAGCCGCGGCAGGAGTTTTGCGTGAATACTCTGAGGCGAGCAAGAATAGCTCGAAAAATTCAACCGGATAATTACGGGTAGTAGAAGAATAAGAAATATCAAGACTCAAGCCATCCGTTATAAAGGACGCGTCGTAACTGATCACGCCAAGCGCACGCGCCATATCTTCGTCAGAGAGTGTAAAGGCGGCTTTGCCGTCACGAATTTCAAACACATCCCCCGTTGGCAGTACCCGGATGCTGACGGCGCCGGGCGCGGTGACGGTGAAGGTGTGAGCGGGCTCTCCGTTCGCGGTTTCAAAAACAACGGTTGATACCGATACGTCCTGTGAAAAAGTCTGCCCGGTGTCCAGCTCAACTTTGCCGTTCGTGATCTGACGAACAAATGCAGCATAGCTGCCATGGTTCGACTGCACGTAACGGTTCAGATAGAAAAAACCCAGAAATATGGCTGCTGCGGCCATGGCCCACAATACGATAACGGCCGGGGCTGGAAGTTTGCGCCGTTCAGTTTTCTTTGTTTTTTTTACCGCATCATGCTGACGGGCACGGTAACGGCGTGCGCCCTCACTCTGATACATGGCATCAGAGGGCATCCCCACATCAGAATCCTCTATGCGCTGATAATTGCCGGCACCGGCAGTCAGCGCTTCGGCCTCTGATAAAAGCTTGTCTTCAGCGGACGATGCCCTGGCGGTTGCTTCTTCAAACTGGCGTTCACGAGCGCGTCGGGCCATGCGGCTCTCCGGCAGCGGATCTTCCTTGGGCGCTTGCCGAAGCAGAGGCTCCTTCGTACGGGTCTGCTCAAGCAAGGGTTTCTCTGAGCCGTTCTGCTCAAGCAGGGGTTCCTCCGAACCGGTCTGCTCAAGCAAGGGTGCCTCCGAGCCAGTCTGCTCAAGCAAGGGTGCCTCCGAGCCAGTCTGATCAAGCTCAGGCTTTTCTATAGAGGACAGCCCGGGCAAGTCAAAGTCAGGTACATTTAATATGCCGGCAAAAGACTCATCTGGCGCTGTGGGTATCTCCGGCATGGTATCAGGCGCATCGTCTTTTTGATCTGTGTCGGTAAAAAGACCTTCGTCAGGAAAATCTTCATTGTAAACGATAAGACTGGGACGTTCGCTTCCCCGAGACGAGATGCTTTCACCGCTGGTTGATGGCAGGAAGTTTTTATTAACCTGAATGACCTCAACCAAAGCACCGCATCTCGGACACAATACGTCGATGTGACTCAGTCTGTTACCGCATTTTGGACACCTTTCCATCGCACCCTCCGCATGATACCGAAAAAAAGATTAAAGTCTCGACTGTTCCATGTTATGATACATCTATTATATCTTATTTTTAAAAGGGAGGCACTAGTTTTTTGGAAATTTATCTGGACAACGCTGCGACAACAAAACCGCTCACGCAGCGCTCCATTTCGCAGCATCTTCATGATTGCTGGTACAACCCTTCAGCAGCTTACAGGCAGGCGGAAGTTGTGTTCAGTGAAATTAACCGGGTGCGGCAGATACTGATGCGCAGCATGGGTATGCATGGCGGCTGCGTGTTCACATCCGGCGGTACAGAAGCCAACAATATCGTGCTGCAGTCCCGATTCAGGCGCGGGGCGCACTACATCACAAGCACAGTTGAACATCCGTCAGTCTTTGAAATGTTCCGGCATCTTGAACAAGAAGGCGCACGCGTTGATTATGTGAAACCACG
This sequence comes from uncultured Christensenellaceae bacterium, assembly GCA_964576225.1. Lineage (GTDB taxonomy): Bacteria > Bacillota > Clostridia > Christensenellales > SZUA-584 > SZUA-584. The sequence continues at coordinate 3,145 of CAZNVX010000183.1, read as the reverse complement.
CGGGTTTTGCGTTAAAACCGAGGATGTGGCCAGCCTTGTGAATGACGAGACCGTGCTGGTCAGCATCATGCACGTCAACAACGAGACGGGTGCTATAAACGACATTTTATCCATTAGCAAAGGCGTTAAAAAGAAAAATCCTTCCGTTCTGTTTCATTCAGACGGTGTTCAGGCAATACTGAAAACGCCGGTTGAGTTGAACGGAAGCGCTGTTGATTATTATACTGTCAGCGCCCATAAAATTCACGCGATCAAGGGAACGGGTGCCTTGCTGATGCGCAGCGGCGTTAGCTTAAAGCCAATGCATTTTGGCGGCGGACAGGAACACACATTTCGGGCCGGCACGGAAAACACGCTGGGAATACTGGCGTTTGGCGAAGCGCTTGAAGCGGGTCTTCAATCGCGTGAAACGGCGGAAGCGCGCATATGCGGCTTGCGTTCGCAGCTGACGGAAGGCCTTTCTGCGATTGACGGTGCGATTGTCAACGAACCAGAAAACGGTGTTCCGCATATTGTCAGCGTGTCATTTGAGGGCGTGCGCGGCGAGGTGCTGGCGCGGCTGTTGGGTGAGAAGGGCATTTGTATCGGCACAGGCGCGGCCTGCTCTCGCGGGCAGATAAGCCGTGTGATGCTGGAGTGCGGCGTCAGCCGGAAGCTGGCGGAGGGAACGGTCCGCATCAGCTTCAGCGCACTCAGCTCCGAACATGATGTGTCGGGCTGCCTGGATGAAATGCAAGAAACGATAAAACATCTCAGGAGGTTTACCAGGAAATAGCATGGAGAGTATCATTATTATACGGTATGCGGAGATTCATTTGAAAGGACTGAACCGCCCGTTTTTTGAGAAAGCGCTGGTGCGCAATGTGGCGGATGCGCTCTCGTTCATACAAGGCGTGCAGGTGCGGCGGGGCGAAAGCCGCGTTTATGTGGAGAACGTTCAGGACGAGAAGCTGACCGCCGCTCTGGATGCACTGGGGCGTGTCTATGGCATCCATTCGTTCAGCCCGGCTGTCCGGCTGCCGCTGGATTTCAATGCGGCTGCGGAAGCGCTGGCTGGCCTGGTGGCCGCGGAACGCAGCAAGAATGAGCGGGAGACCGTCATGTTCCGCGTTGAAGCGAAAAGGGCTGACAAAAGGTTTCCGATGCGTTCGAACGACATGGCCGCAGCGGCGGGCGCCGTTATTCTTGAGCGTGTCCCAGGGCTAAAGGTCAGCCTCGGGAATCCGGAGCTGACGGCATATATAGAGATGCGTGACAAAGCATACTGCTACACGCAGGTGTTGAAAGGTCCGGGAGGGATGCCTGTTGGGTGCAACGGCCGTGCGGCGCTGCTTCTTTCGGGCGGTATAGACAGCCCGGTGGCCGGATGCATGATCGCCAAACGGGGCGTGGCGCTATCCGCCGTGCATTTTGAAAGCTTTCCTTACACGAGCGACAAAGCGCTGCAGAAGGTGCATGATCTGGCCAGGCTGATGGCGCGGTACACCGGGCCTATTCGGCTGCATACCATCCGTTTTACCGATATCCAGATGACGCTGTATGAGCAGTGCCCGCATGAGTATTTAACAGTGCTGATGCGGCGGTTTATGATGCGCATTGCAGAGCGTGTCGCTCAGGCGGACGGATGTCTTGCGCTGGTGACGGGGGAGAGCGTCGGGCAGGTGGCCAGTCAGACGCTCGAGAGCCTTGGTGCCACCAACAGCGCGGTGGATATGGTGGTGCTGCGCCCGCTGATTGGTCTTGACAAGCAGGAAATCACTGAACTTGCGCAGCGCTATGGCACATTTGATACGTCCATTCTGCCATATGAAGACTGCTGCACGGTCTTTGTTCCCAAGCATCCGGTCATTAAGCCGCGCATGGGCGCCATACGCGAGGCGGAAGCCGCGCTGGATCCGGAAAGCATGATCAGTGCCGCGCTGGAGACAGAGACGATTACCGTTATAACATAAAACTGGCAGCACGAAAACATATTATTGATATCAACGAAGGAGGCCTGACATTGCAGATCGCACAACACATCAAGGATCAGCTATACTGGGTGGGGGGGAGTGACCGGCGGCTTGCGCTGTTTGAAAACATGTTTCCTCTGCCGAACGGCGTGGCTTACAACTCGTATCTGATTATGGACGAAAAGGTGGCGCTTATTGATTCGGTAGACAACGCCATACTGAGTCAGTTTTTTGAGAACATTCTATATGTTCTGGACGGGAGGGCGATAGACTATCTGATCGTCAATCATATGGAGCCGGATCACTGCGCCAGTATTGACGAGCTTTGCCGCCGTTTTCCCAAGATGAAGATTGTCGGCAATGCCAAAACCTTTCTGTTGTTGCGTCAGTTTTACGATTTTGACATGGAGCTGTGCCTGCATGAGGTCAAGGAAGGGGATACCCTTTGCCTTGGGTCTCATACGCTTCGCTTTTACTTCATGCCCATGGTACACTGGCCTGAAGTGATGATGACTTATGAGGAAACCGGAAAGGTATTGTTCACTGCTGATGCATTCGGATCTTTCGGCGCTCTGTCAGGAAATCTTTTCAGCGACGAGCTGGACTTTGAAGGGCTGTTTCTTGATGAAGCGCGCCGATACTACACCAATATTGTGGGGCGATACGGTGCGCAGGTTCAGAGCGCCCTTAAAAAAGCATCAGGGCTTGATATTGAAATGATATGCCCGCTGCATGGGCCTCTCTGGCGGCAAAACATAGGCTATATTATTGAAAAGTACGACCGTTGGAGCCGATACCAACCGGAGAAGGACGGCGTGGTGCTGATTTACGCGTCGATGTACGGCAATACAGAGAATGCGGCCGGCGTAATCGCCAACCGACTGTCAGAAAGAGGCGTGCATGACATGCGTACATATGATGTGTCTAAAACGCACCCGTCGTATATCATTGCCGACGCTTTTAAATACAGCCATTTGGTTTTTGCGGCTCCGACTTATAATAACGGCCTGTATTTCGGCATGGAAACGCTCATCAGGGAGATGGCCGTGCTGAATCTCCGCGACAGGAAAGTCGCATTGGTGGGCAATGGCTCATGGGCGCCGGTATCACACACCGTGATGCAAAAAATGTTGAGCGAGATGAAATGCATGGAGCTGCTCACTGAGCCTGTGGTTATCCGCTCGACACTCAAG
>CAZNVX010000182.1:0-6386 GCA_964576225.1 uncultured Christensenellaceae bacterium | reverse complement strand
CTTCATCAAAATACCTTTGCAGCCTTGAGACCTTCTTCGTCATGATCTCTTTCAAGTAGTCGGACACTTCCATGCCCTTTCCTGAAATGCTTATGCGCATCGTCTGCCCCCCCTTTCTGTGTATTTTTATGCTCCGCTTGCCGGAGTCATGCTATTTTATCATACCTCCAAAAGCGCCGGTATAAACAAGGCGTGCGGCTCTTTTGTTGTATAATTCTCCAGACGGCGGCTCTTTTCCTGCCGCTTTTCAATTGGTCACCGTTTATCCACAGATTATCCAAAAATGCGCCATATTTCTGTTTTGGCGTAATATAAAAGCCGTGCACCCGGATATCGACACGAAACTCCAAGAGGTATGGCGGCAGGTTGCTCAGAGCAGACTGGTCCGAGGCACACGTCCGACACCGCTTACTGCTGCTCCCGTCAGGGCCTGACAGGGTTCACGGCTGTCCGTTGCACGGGGCCCACTCGTCAACGCCCCTTACCGTCTCCGTACCTTACAATTTCGCGCCTCCATCCGGGGATCCAACCCTGCTGTAGCGGATTGCAGGTTCAGGGCACCGCTAGCTCCCCGTCTGGCACGGCAAATTGATTAATCGTTATTATGATGTTTGCGGCGGCGTTTTATACAAAGTATTCGCGCCGCACCACGCATTCGCTGCGCTCCGGCCCCACGCCGATCATGCCGACAGACGTGTCCGTCTCGCGCTCGATGAATTCTATATACGCCCGCGCGCTCGCCGGCAGGTCCTCATAGCGGCGCACATGCGAAATATCATCGCTCCATCCGTCAAAGTCCTTATACACCGGCTTGGCGCGTGCAAGGTCATCCAGCGACGCCGGATAATCTTTGGTGATGCGCCCGTCTATATCGTAGGCCACACACACCCGCACCTTGTCAAAGCCGCCCAGCGTATCCATGCGCGAGAGCGCGATGGACGTGATGCCGCTGATGCGCGCCGCAAACCCGACGATCACCAGATCCAGCCAGCCGCAGCGCCGCGGGCGCCCCGTGGTCGCGCCGTATTCATGGCCCTTCTCGCGTATCCGCTCGCCCGTCTCATTCAAAAGCTCGGTCACAAACGGCCCCTTGCCCACGCGTGTGGTATACGCTTTGACCACGCCGACCACATCCGTCACCGCGCACGGCGGCAGACCTGTGCCGATGCTGACGCCGCCCGCAATCGGGTGCGACGACGTCACAAACGGGTATGTGCCAAAATCGATGTCGAGCAGCATGCCCTGTGCGCCTTCAAACAGCATCCGCTTGCCCTGCTTATGCAGGTCATGGCAGACGCGCACGGTATCGCAGATATACGGCGCCAGTTTCTTTCGGTAAGCCGAGAACGCGTCCAGCATGGCCGCCGCGTCCACCGGCGGCTGGCCGTATATCTTGGTCAATATCTCATTTTTCTGCGCCACGGCGGCGCGCAGCTTTTCACCAAAGCTGTCCGACATCAGGTCGCACATGCGCAGACCCAGCCTTGCCGCCTTGTCGGTGTAGCACGGGCCGATGCCGCGTTTGGTGGTGCCGATCTGCGCGTCGCCCGCGCCGTCTTCACTCAGGCTGTCCAGCAGCTTGTGATACGGCATCACCAGATGCGCCCGGTCAGAAATCATCAGCGCGTCGGTGGAAAGCCCCTTGCTGTGCAGCAAGTCCATCTCGTCGATCAGCGCGCCCGGATCCACCACCACGCCGTTGCCGATCACGCAGGGCTTGCCGTCATACAGCATGCCGGCGGGAATCAGATGAAGCGTATACGTCACACCGTCCACAATGATTGTGTGACCCGCGTTGTTGCCCCCCTGATATCGAACGACAACATCCGCCTCTGCGGCCAGATAATCAACAAAACGTCCCTTGCCCTCGTCTCCCCATTGTGCGCCAAATACGGATATACCCGGCATCTCTCTTCTCCTGCCCATCTTTCAGATTATAAAAGCGGGGGCCATTGCCACCGCTTCAAAGTCCTATGACATACTATCAAAAAATCAGCTCACCGTCAACTCAAATCCGCGCCGAAATATGACCGGTCTGTAAATCATTATGCATCTGTGTTGCCGAAAACTGCGCGCTTGCTGATCTTGTCATGCTTGCCGATATCAAAGCGCTGCGAAAACTGTTCAACCGAGACGGCCCCCGCCGCCTTAAACGCGTCATAGCTGGTGAAAAACTGCATCGTGTCCGGCGCGTAGTCATAAAAGAAATAGTATATGCGCTCATCGACGGCGGGGCTGATGCCCGCGATCAGGCTGTCGTCGTCCACAGCGCAGATAGGGCCGGGCGGCAGACCGCGCACCTGATAGGTGTTGTAGCGGTCGGATATGGCGATATCCGCGCGGGTCAGATACGGGCGCTGATACCCAAGCGCATATTCCGTTGTGGCGCAGCTGCGCAGCTTCTCACCTTTTTTCAAACGGTTCAGAAACACCGCCGCCGCCTCAAGCTCGAATTCATCGCCGATACATTCCCACTCCACGATAGACGCCAGCGTCAGCTGCTCATGCGGTGCCAAATCATTGAGCTGACCGCCCGCCGCCAGCGTGTCATACCGCTGCTGCGCGCCGTCCACCCAAGTAATAACATATTCTTCCAGCGTTTTGTCTGTCACGTCATAGCGCCCGGGGGCGATCATGCCCTCCATCCGCCGAAAGCCCTTCGCGTCCCGGCTGATCAGCCCGCCTTCCGCCTTGCCCAGCGCATCCTTCACCTCACTGTCGCTCAGGCCGAACACCGCGCACAGCTGCGGGATGATATCGCGCTCGAGCGTATCGCCGCCGCGCACAAGTATGCTGCCGGCCGGTTCCTGCGGCAGCTCTGTCTGTTCCGCCGTTTCCGGTTCCGGGCTTGTCGTGCGGGACGGCGCTGCGGCCGGCTCGTCTGTGGGCTCTGCCGCCGGCGTGGCCGCCTGAGGCGGAGCCGTCACCACCACGACGGGCGCGGGGGCCGCGCAGGCCGCCAGCATCACAGCACAGACATATATCAACACCAGCACGGCGCGCATTTTCCGGGCATTCGCTTTCATGCGCACCATTATAGCATCACTGGCGCTTCAATACAATTGTTCAGCCTGCTTCACCGCTGATGATCTTGCTGATCGTATCGACGATCAGCTGTTTTTCCAGCACGCCCATCGCGCCGTAGACCGCCACGCCGTCCGCGTCGAAGAATATCTGCGTCGGAAAACTGGTGATGCCGAAATCGTTCATCACCTGCGCCTTATCATCGTACAGCACGATGATATTATCGTAGCCCTGCTGCTTGAACCAATCCGTGAAATCGTCGCGGTTCTTCTCACCCATCACCTTGGGCACCACCGACAGCACCGCAAAATCCTCCGCCTCGGCAGCCAGCTCATCCAGATGCGGCAATGACGATACGCAGGGCGGGCACCACGATCCCCAGATCTTTAAATAGACAGGCTTACCCTGATAATCGGACATGCGGTGCACGTTCCCGTCAATGTCGGTCAGCTCAAACGCGTATGGCGTCGCCTCCGGTTCTGCCGGTTCCGGCGGTGCGTCCGGCTCAGCTGCCTGAGCAGGCTCTGCTGTGGCTGCCGGTTTTGCTGTCTGCGCTTCCGATTTCTCCGTATTCATAACACCGCAGCCTGCCGACAGGCCCACAATCAGCAGCACCGACAGGCCAATCAGGTATATTTTGTTCACGATATCACCTCTTTCTTATCCCATATTCAAATACGCAAAACTGTTGACCACCAGATAAACGCCCATGCCGATGATGATGATGCCGCCCACGACTTTAATGATGCGCATGTGCTTGTATATGCCCTTTATCCTGTCCAGCAGCACATCCGAGAATACCGTGAACATCAGAAACGGCAGCAAAAACCCCACCGAATAGATCAGCAGGTAAATCACGCCCAGCAGCGCGCCCTGATTGGCCGTGTAAGACAGCACGGCGGTGAACACCGGCCCGATGCACGGCGTCCAGCCAAAGCTGTATGTAAACCCCAGCAGAAAAGCGCCCCATGCGCCCTTCCGTTGTTTTCCTTTTAATTCCAGTTTCTTTTCGCGCATCAGCGCGGGTATTTTGATCAGCCCCGTCTGATAGATGCCCAGCAGCACCACAATAATGCCGCAGGCCAGCATAAAGGCAAACGAGCGAATCAGCTGCCCCAGCGCGCCGAAAGCCAGACCGAGTATGGCAAATGTCAGTGTCACGCCCAGCATAAACGCCGTCACGCGCAGTATCGGCCCCAGGTAAATGCGCAGGCGGCCGATTCTCAGTGATTTTTGCTGATCATCCAGGCTGCCGATGAGCGTCGAGACAAACACCGGGATGACGGGCAGTATGCAGGGCGACAGAAATGATATCAAGCCCGCGATAAAAACAGCGCCCGCGTCCAGATAAGTGCTGGAAAATTCCAGCATTTGCATGCCTTTCACCTCCCTGTTGAGTCATTATACACAGCAGCACACAATAAAAGTATGAACTTATTGATAATAATAATGATTTTGGTCTAATGATTTAAGTGCTAAAGTCACCTTGGGACAAAGTTCGTCAATTTTATCTGTACATTGCACTTTTTCTTTAGTAGAATGGGGAATATCGACACAACGGAGGCGCGAATGTACTGTATCATATTCAACCCAACCGCTGGCGCCGGCCGGTCCGTGCGGATCATGCAGGCCGTCGAACAGCGGCTCAAAGAAAAAAACGTGTCATACACTGTTTTTGAAACACAGTACAGGCAGCATGCCGTTTCACTGGCGCAGGACGCTGTGGGCAAAGGATATGACGGCATCCTCTCGGTGGGTGGCGACGGCACGCTGCTTGAGGTGGCCAGCGCGCTGCAGGGCACGCAAGAGAGTCTCGGCGTCATCCCGGCCGGAACAGGCAACGATTTCCGTCAGGCGATCGGCGTCCCGCGTGACCCGCTTGAAGCGCTGGACGTGGTGCTGTCCGGCACCAGGAAAAGCGTCGACATCGGTCTGCTCGGTGAAGACCGCTTTTTCCTCAATGTCGCCGGCACCGGCTTCGATGTCGAGGTCATTAAAAACACCGAGCGGGTCCGCCGGATGTTCACGGGCGGCTTCGCTTACTTTCTGGGCATTTTCTTTTCAGTTTTCAACTATAAAAGCGTGACGCTGGATGTGACGATCGACGGACGAACAATCCGGCGTTCGGTGCTGCTCATCGCCATCGCCAACGGCAAATGCTACGGCGGCGGTCTCAACGTGGCGCCGCACGCGGATGTGTCAGACGGTCTTTTCAATATCGTGCTGATCAACAGCATACCCAACTGGCGGATACTCGTCGAGCTCCCGAAAATGAAAAAAGGGCAGATTGATAAAATCCCCGGCTGTGAGCAATTCTCCTGCCGTGAGCTTTTTATCAGCTCCGATCAGCCGCAGCGCTTCAACCTTGACGGAGAGGTCTATGGCGAAACCCCCGTGCAGCTGTCGGTGCAGCCCCGTTCAATCAACGTTTTTGTTCCGGACAACCCCTCTTTATGATATTTGAGCGCATATTGCGGACACGCCCGGCTCTTTTGTGTTATAATACCGATACCATCACGTTTGAGGTGAGCGCGTGTATAACCGGAAGGAAACCAGAAAAAAGATATCCAAAAAGTCCATTGCATTTTTAATCAGCATCTTCGTGGTCGGCGCTGTGCTGATAACAGGGCTGGTCATGCTGCTCACAAAGGGCAGGAATGTGGAAGACACGCTTGTGTCCATGCCCTTCTCAAAAGACAGCGAGTTCTTCAGCGTGGGGCAGAATGTCGTGTATCTGAACGGCGCCGATTTGACATGCAAGGACACCGCGCTCAAAACCGTCTGGCAATGCAGCCTGTATACCGCCGGCCTGAAGCTGGTTGCCAACGACACTGTGATCGCAGCCATTGGCGAAGACGCGATTCAATGCGTGGATGCCAGAGGCGGTCAGCTTTTTACCACGCGTATTGACGGCTCCATTCAGTGTGCGCGCGTGGGATCCAATAAAGTCGCCGTGTATGTGACGCAGACTTTTGAAGACAAAACGCCGGCTTATATACTGATATTCAACCTGTCCGGCGAAAACCTGTATGAAATCGACGTCACCAACCGGTATATACTCGACTACGGCTTTGATTCTCAAAGCGATCAGCTGTATCTGCTCGAAATTGACGTCTCCGGCTCTGTGCCGGTATCGCGCATTTCCACCTACCGCCCCGAGACCCAGGCGATGACAGGCATCAAAGAGCTCAAAGACCAACTCGCCGGCTCGGTCAGGATTATTGAAAAGAGCATATACGCGGTGGGTACGCACCGCCTGACAATCTATACGTCCGCAAACACAGGCCAAAGCCGTGAAATCATGACGTACGGCTGGGTGACGGAAGATATACAGCCATCCAGCGACCCCAAATTTGTTTATG
>CAZNVX010000181.1:3759-6409 GCA_964576225.1 uncultured Christensenellaceae bacterium | reverse complement strand
GATCCGGGCAGGCCGAGGTAGCCCACAGCGCCGTCAGCGAGGTGTGCTGAGACGGGATATCTGATCTGCGTGCGCTGGCGCTGTCGGCTGATGCTCATCAGGGCGTGATAAAACCGGCGCAGCGAATCGGCGTAGTCGTCATGGCTCAGCCGGTGCAGCGCCTGCTCGACCACCGCGTTCTCGCGGGACGCGTCGAAAACCGGCATGTTATAGCGCTGTTTGACCGCTGCGACGTCGTCCGCCGCCCGCATGCGCGCCTCGAACAGCGGCACCAGCTGAGCGTCTATCTCGTTGATGCGGTCCCGAAGGACACTGATTTCCTCTTCGTATCCCAATGCTACCAGCCCCTTTCCATCATCAGATCCAGCACAGCGATGTCAGCCGCCGCCTCGATGGCCACTGCCGCGCGCGGTACGATGCATGCGTCATGACGCCCCTTGAGGGACAGCGTTTCTTGCTCCATCGTCTTAAGGTTCACCGTCTGCTGCGGTTTGAATATGGACGCCGTGGGCTTGACGACCGCTTCAAACACGAGCGGGCTGCCGTTGGTGATGCCGCCCAGTACGCCGCCGTTGTGATTGGTGGCGGCGGCTATTTGTTGTTCCCTCAATATGTAGGCGTCGTTGGCCTCGCTGCCGCGCATCCCTGCGAACCCGAACCCCTCACCGAACGAGACGCCTTTGACGGCAGGAACCGCCATCAGCAGTGAGCAGATCACGCTTTCCACCGCGCCGAACATCGGGCTGCCGAGTCCTGCCGGGAGCCCGCAGACCGCACATTCCACCAAACCGCCAACCGAGTCGCCCTCAGAAGCGGCTTCTTTAATACGCTGCTCCATATCCGCCGCTTTGGTGTTGTCCAGCAGCGGCAGGCGCATGGCGGCCAGGCTTTCGGCCAACGCACGGGGGATATTCGTTTTGTCGAACGCCGCATCCTCCACATCCGCAATGCGGCGCACGTGGGTGGCGGTATAAATGCCCTTTTTTTCGAGAACCTGCGCCGCGACCGCACCCGCGAAAACCAGAGGCGCAGTGAGACGACCGGAGAAGTGGCCGCCGCCGCGGGGATCGTTGAAACCGCCGTAGCGCACATGACCGGTATAGTCGGCATGGCCGGGGCGGTTGGGGCGGTTCTCATAGTCGCCCGAATGCATGCCTGAGTTGTGAAACAGCACACACAGCGGCGTGCCGGTGGCATGGCCGTAGTAATACCCGCTGACGATCTCGAAATCATCAGCCTCCTGCCGTTTTGTGGACCACGCCTCACCGCCGGGGCGGCGGCGGTCCAGAAACGCCCGCAGTTTTGGGAAATCCAGCGCAGTGCCGGACGGTACGCCATGCAGCACAGCGCCGATCTTGGGCCCGTGCGATTCGCCAAACACGTCGACGATGAAGTGTCTTCCCCAGACGCTGCTCATGATATCTTTCCTCCCAATGCTTTATAGTCATCGTAAAACCCGGGGTATGATTTGTCTACGCACTCCGCGCCGTGAATGGTGACGGGGCCGGATGCGCCCGACGCTGCGATTGAGAATGCCATCGCGATGCGGTGGTCGCCGAAGCTGTCGACCTTGCCGCCGGTGGGCTGACCGCCGCGGATGATCAGGCCGTCCGGCTGTTCCTGCACGCCAATGCCGAGTGCTGCCAGATTGTCCGCCAGCGCTCGGAGCCGGTCTGATTCCTTGATACGCAGCCGGGCGGCACCGGTGATATGTGTCTGCCCCTTTGCAAACGCAGCGGCAATGGCCAGCGGCGGCACAAGGTCGGGGCACTGCGATACGTCAATCTTGATGCCGTGCAGTTTGGACGGTGCGGAGACAAACTCATCACCTTCCCATGAAATATCTGCGCCCATGCGCATCAACAGCTGGACAATCACGCTGTCCGGCTGAAGCGAATTCGCGTCGAAGCCGGCAACACGCACGCCATCCGAGATCGCGCCGGCTACCAGGAAAAATGCCGCCTGTGACCAGTCTCCCTCCACGTGGATATTCTGCGGTGTGTAATGCTGCTTGCCCCGGATAGAGAAATCACTGCCGTTCACGGAAATATCAATGCCGAAGCGGCGCAGCATATCGACAGTCAGGTCTGCATACCCGCGCGACTCGAAGCCGCCTATCACACTGACGCGCGAATCGCCGTCCAGCAGCGGCAGAGCAAACAGCAGCCCCGTGACGAACTGCGAGCTGACGCGCCCGTCCACGCAGAATTCGCCTGAGCGCAGCGCGCCGGAAACAGTCAGCGGCAGGTTCGCGCCCGGAGGCCGGGAGTAGGATATATTCTGTGTATCAAATATGTGCAGATACGTATCGATCGGCCGCAGCGGCAGCCGTCCGTGCCCGTTGAACGTCTTTTCTCCATCCAGTGTGCACGCGATGGGTATAAAAAACCTCAGTGTGGAGCCGGATTCGGCGCAGTTGATGGGGGTGCCGGTCAGCACGAGTTTGCCGCCGTCCACGGTCAGTGTGTCGCCGTTCATATGCATATCGACCCCCAGCGCCCGGCACGCGCCGATGGTGGCGCGGATGTCGCTGGAGAGGTCAATGTTTGTGATGCGGCTGCGGCCGTCTGCCAGCGCCGCCGCGATGATGGCACGGTGCGCCGCGCTTTTGGAGGGGGGAACGGAGACAGCTCCGTTCAGCTCCCCCGGT
>CAZNVX010000181.1:0-3749 GCA_964576225.1 uncultured Christensenellaceae bacterium | reverse complement strand
ATTTGCTTCCCTTTATAAGTAGTCGGGCATCTCTTCCCGCGGAACAGGGTGCAGAAAGGACTGCCCCGGTTCTTTAAGAAGCACAAGGTGCAGTGTGCCGGCCATGTTCTTCTTGTCCACGAGTATGGCGTCGAGTATGTCCTGTCTGTTAAAGCCTGCAATGCTGTGCGGCAGTCCGGCTTTTTCCAGCACTGTCTCGATACGTGCGGCTGTGCCCGGTTTGGTCAGGCCTTTGCGTTCACTGGCGGCGGTGATGGCTGACATGCCGATCGCGACGGCTTTACCATGCGTCATCGGGATGTGCTTTCTTGCGCAGATGCGCTCAACACCGTGGCCGATGGTATGGCCGAAGTTCAAGAGCATGCGTTCGCCGGTGTCCTTTTCGTCCGCCATCACCACATCACGTTTAATGGAGACACAACGTATGATCAGGTCTTCGAGCAGGGGCGACTGTGCCGTGATACGAGAGCCGTTCTCCAACAGGTCAAACATATCTGCGTCACGGATCAGCGCGTACTTTATCAGCTCCGCCATACCGTCCGCAAAGTCCGGCTCAGGCAGTGTATGCAGCACAGCGGGGTCGATGTACACCGCCGCAGGCTGATGGAACGCCCCCGCGAGGTTCTTGCCCTCCGGCAGATTCACGCCCGTTTTGCCGCCCACTGAGCTGTCGATCTGGGCGAGCAGTGTGGTGGGGAGCTGCACACACCTCACGCCCCGCAGATAAGCCGACGCCACAAACCCGGCGAGGTCTCCCACCACGCCGCCGCCCAGCGCGACGACCACATCGGCGCGGTTGAATTGGTTCTGAGCCAGCTGGCTTAAGAGACAGCCAAACATTGTCACGCTTTTGGACGCTTCGCCCGGCGGTACGGTGAACATATGGCTGCCTGATCCCGCCTGCTCAAATGCCGCCTCCAGCGCCGCTCCGTACAGGCTGCGCACCGTCTCGTCGGTGATCACGGCGAAACGGCTGCGCGGGTAAGCTGCGGCCAGCAGTTGCGGCACGGTTTTGAGCAGCCCGGGGGAGACGGCAATAACATATTCCGAAGTCTGGGTTTTCACAACAAGCTCTTTCATGCATTCTCCTTTGCGGAAATACTGCGCAGCAATGATTCGAGCGCGGCTGCGTCCCGCGTGCTCACCAAGGCTTCCAGCGTATTGAGCTGTGCACGGAACCGCGCCAGGCTGTCCAGCAGGTATTCTGCGTTATCCGTCAATAGTCCTGCCCAGAGCGACGCATTGATGTCGGCGACGCGCGTTACCGAGCGGTAGCTGCCGCCCGCGAGCGCTTCATGACGGCTGCCCACGGCGCGTACCGCCAGTGCGGCCACATGCGGCAGATGGCTCAAGTCAGCGATCAGGGCATCGTGCGTGTCCGCTGAAAGCGACGGCATATCGCCGCAGCCCAGCGCCTGCCGGAGAAAAGCAGCCCAGCCAAGCGCTTTTTTCGATGTGCGCGCTGTCGGTGTGAGTATCAGCGGCGCGCCTCGGAACAGCGACGCGTTCGAATGGGCGTAGCCGGATTTCTCGCTGCCTGCCATTGGGTGCAGGCACAGCAGCTCGTGCGTTTCAAAAAGCACGCCTGTGAGCCTGCTGACCACCCCCGTTTTCAGTCCGGACAGCTCTGCAAACACACCGCCGTCAGCAAGCCGGGTTTTGACCGTTTCGTAAACGCCGCCCACCAGCCGCGGCGCAAGGCTGCAGATTACGATATCGTAGCAGCCGCTGCCGGAATGAAACGCGTTGTCGATCACGCCTTCTTTTCGGGCAGTTTCAAGCGTGGGTCCATCAATGTCGAGGCCGTCAATATGGACACAGCCCGCCGCCCGAAGCGCCTTGGCGACCGAACCGCCGATGAGCCCCAGACCCGCAATCAGCACGCGGCTGCGTGTAAAGTGCGCCTCCATGCTACACCGTCCGGTTCATCAGCGCCGCGGCGCCCTTGAGCTTATCCATGACGGCCGTGAACGTCTCGGGCAGCAGCGACTGCTTGCCGTCCGACAGCGCGCCGGCAGGGTTCTCATGCACCTCAATCATCACGCCATCCGCACCGGCGCACACCGCGGCCACCGCCAGCGGCTCCACAGCCCACCACAAGCCGGTGGCGTGGCTTGGGTCCACGATGACCGGTAAATGGCTCTGCCGCTTGATGACGGGAACAGCGGAGATGTCGAGTGTGTTGCGTGTGGCCGTTTCAAACGTCCGGATGCCCCGCTCGCAGAGTATTACATTGGGATTGCCGCCCGATACGATGTACTCGGCGGACATCAGCCATTCCTCGATGGTGGCCGACAGCCCTCTTTTCAAAAGTATCGGCTTTCCTGTTTTGCCCAGCTCTTTTAAAAGCGCAAAGTTTTGCATGTTGCGCGCGCCCACCTGAATCACATCCACCATATCCACGAATAACGGAATATCGCCGATGCTGATAATTTCGGTGACGATGGGCAGCCCCGTTTCCTTTTTGGCCGACACCAGATATTCGAGCCCTTCTTTACCCAGGCCCTGAAAGCGGTACGGGTTGGTGCGGGGCTTGAATGCGCCGCCGCGCAGGAAATTGGCGCCTGCCGCTTTCACCGCATGGGCGACCGAGATGATCTGGTCTTCGCTCTCCACCGAGCACGGCCCGGCCATCACCGCCAGCCGCTTTCCGCCGATGGTAAACCCTTCGCCCGGTATTTCGGTATCGTCCGGGTGGAACGCGCGATTCACCTTTTTGTAAGGCTCCTGCACGCGCATCACCTTTTTCACCGCCTCGTGCTCCTGAATCGGTTCGGTATCGAGCGCGGATGTATCGCCGATCAGGCCGAGAATCGAGTAATTCACGCCGTCCATGCGCTGCACCTCGAGGCCATAGTCCACCTCCAGCGAATGCACCAGGTCGGCAACCTTGCCCGCTTCCGCATGGGGTTTTAGAATAATGATCATCCTTTTTATCCTCCATTTCAAATCAAAAAGGGAGCCCGGCTTGAGCTCCCTTTGTTATGCATTGATATAACCGCTGTTTAAAGGACTAGCTGCCCATTACGCCGACACGCCTATTCTGATTTAACGTTAAATACCCGAAGCTAAAATAATAGCCCGGGTTGCTAAACCAAAAATACAGATTTGCGGACAAGCGGCTGTTCATCGGCACGCTCCTTGTTTTACTTGACTTATTATATGCACGGCTGGCAGTATTCGTCAAGCATAAATTGCGCGTCATATACAATATCGCATTGCTGCGGAACACGCAGTAGTTCGAAGTATTTGTTTTCCAGCGGGATCCACTCGCTTACAAAACGTGTCAGCATCGCCGCACCGCTGCGCTTTAATATGCGCTCTCTTTGTGCTGTGCCGCCTGTTTTTAAGAATATGGTCAGGTCATACGAAAGGCCAAGCCCCGGGTGCAGGCTGTAGACACCCTCAACGATGCTGAGATTTTTTGGTGTGACGCTTATAGGCTCGCTAAGCATACCGCTTTGGCAGTTGTATACGCAGTATTCAAAGGGTTCCCTGCTTTTAATGCCTGAGACCACTTCGCTGCGAAAGCGCTCATAGTCAACATTGCCGCCCGCTTCAGCCAAACGCGCGTCGGTTTTACGCGCAGCAGGCAAAAAGAAATGATCCATATGGAACACGTTACAGTCATAGAAATCGGAAATCAGTGCCGCGAGCGAGCTTTTCCCGGCACCGCTGTTCCCGTCGATGGCAACGCAGACGGTTTGTTTTTCATCCAGCAGTGCGTCGATGCGTCGGAACACCTCGAT
>CAZNVX010000180.1:0-6417 GCA_964576225.1 uncultured Christensenellaceae bacterium | reverse complement strand
CTAATGATAATTCAAATTTACAGCCAATCCTACCTGAAAAACCCGGGTTGAATTTTCGTTCATCTTTCCGCAGATACTAAAAAATACGGCCATAAAAAACAGGAAGGTGTCATTTATGAGCACGCTATTTTGGATCGCCTATGCGGCGTTTGTCTTAAGCCAGGGTTTTATCGCCTATCGCTACATCAGCACCGGCAATAAGCTGTACTTAAAATCGGTGTTGTCAACCAATATTATTTTCGCGCTGTACCTGGTCGCGGATGCGGTGTTCGGCATCGGCGTCCCGTATCTTGTGCGTCTGCTGGCCGTAATCGCGCTGTTTGCCCATACCTTTTTGGGGTATTACAAGGATCGGTATACGCGCTCGCAGATATTTGACCGCTATCTGCATGTGTATGGCTCGTTTGCCTATGCCCTGTTGGTGTACGGCATCATCAACGGCCTGTTAAAGCCGTCCGTCAGTCCCCGGCTTTACGCGGTGCTATTTATCGTCGCGCTGGGCATCGCTGTGGGCGCGGTGTTTGAGACCATCGAATATTTCATTGACAAACGGATGCCGGTGAAAACCCAGCGTGACTTAAAGGACACCGACGTCGATCTGATCTGCGACGTGATTGGCTCGGTGCTGGCGGGTATTGCCGCATATTTCTTCTGGCTGTAAGCTCCCCTTCTTGACGCCATCCGCGCAACAAAACGCGCCTGTCGGCATATTGTATACCAAACAGATTATGGTTTGGGGTGGCCGATATCGCAGCTTACAGTATCACCGTGGACAGAAAAAAGAAGAGGTTGTCGCTCTTGCGGAACGGCGCGCTTGATAAAACGTACCCCGTGGCTGTCGGCCGGCCGATAACGCCCACGCCCAAGGGAACCTTCCGTATCATCAACAAGTCCATGAATCCCGGCGGCGCTTACGGCACACGCTGGATGGGTCTTTCCAAGCCGCACATCGGTATCCACGGCACCAACAAGCCCGCGTCCATCGGCAAAGCCGCCTCCAAAGGCTGCATCCGCATGCACAACAAGGATGTTGAGGCGCTGTATGATCTGGTTCCCATCGGCACGACGGTGAAAATTGTGTAGCATACCGTGTTTCGCTCAGTGAATAAGAAAATGCCCCAAAACTCATTTTGAAGCATTCTCCCATTTGTTTTGACACTCTTTTGATGCAGACAGGATAAATCAGCCTGCCGGCGCCATCATTCCGCCGCCCTGGCCGCCAAGGCCGCCACCGCCGCCTTGTCCGGCACCTTGTCCGCCTTGTCCGGCACCTTGTCCGGCACCTTGTCCGGCACCTTGTCCGCCTTGTCCGGCACCTTGTCCGCCTTGACCCGGGACGCCAATGCCCGGATCCGGCGTGCCAAACGCCGGCAGGGGCGTCACCACCGGTTGGTTATCGTTACGAGGCGCGCAGCCTGCGACAACGGCAGCCAGCATCAACAAAGCAAGGACGATTATCAGCGTTTTCTTCATCTTTATATCACCTTCCTCAATTGATATTGTGGGATGCAAAGCCCCGTATTATTCGCCCATTATCTGGTTTGATGAATGCACGAATCTTTTCTGAATTTTTTCAATCACACACTAATCCGCCGCCTCTGTTCATCCGATACAGATAGTGTCTGAGATTAGGGAGGAAATGAAATGGAATGGACACCTGATCTGTCGGTGGGTGTTGAGCAAATCGATAATCAGCACAAGGAACTGATCAGCCGGATGAACGCTTTTTTCGATTCGATGAGCACGGACAGCCAGGCCAAAGTGATGGAGATGCTGGGGTTTTTGGAGGATTATGTGATCACGCATTTTAAGGCCGAGGAAGCGCTGCAGCTCAGATACAACTATCCCGGGTATGCCGCTCATAGAAAGCTGCATCAGGCGTTTATGGCGGACGTGAGGCAACTTTCAGAGAATATCATCAACGGCGGCTTCACCGTGGCCACCCGATCGCTCGTTGGCTCAACGCTTACCAATTGGCTCATGCTGCACATTCGAAAAGAGGATAAGGCCGTCGGCGCATTCATCCGCGGCTAAAGCTGCCAGCCGTTATCCACCGGCAGCTTGAGAATAAAGCGCGTGTATTCACCTGCCGCCGTTTCAATCTCTATTTTGCCGTGGTGGTCTTTAACGATGCCAAAGCTGATGGACAGCCCAAGGCCCGTACCCTTGTCCTTGGGCTTGGTGGAGAAGAACGGCTCAAATATGCGCTCGCGCACGTCGTCCGGTATGCCCAGACCCCTGTCCTCCACCGTGATGCGCACCCACCGCCGCCCCTCGCTTTCAAACAAGCTCCCCCGCACGCGGATCACCTTGTTTTCGTCAAAGTCCGGATACTTGTCGTTGAGCGCGTCGCGCGCGTTGGTCAGCAGGTTCATCAGCACCTGCTGTATTTGCTGGCTGCGGCATTTGATCTGCGGCAGCCCTTCCTCCAGATCTATATCCAGTTGTATCTGGTCTTTTTTAATCACCGTATTAATAAGCGACACCGTCTGCCCCACAATATCATACAGGCTGGCATAGCTGTGTGTCTGCTTCTCATGGCGGGAAAACTGCAGCAGGTTTTTCACGATCACCGATATGCGATCCGTCTCGCGAATGATCTCCCTGGCGTATACCGCACGGGGTTCGGCTTCATCCAGGCCGTCACGAATCAGCTCCGCATAATTCATGATGCCGTTTAACGGATTGTTGATCTCGTGCGCAACGCCGCCCGCCAGCGTGCCGATGGCCTCAAGCTTTTGCTGCTGGCGCTGCTGCGCCTCCATTTCCGTCCTCAGATTCTCCATGCGTTTGCGTTCGGTGATGTCCCGGACGAACACCAGCATCGCTGTGCTTTGCTGGTATTGCATCGGAACCGACGAAACCTCCACATGGACAGGCGTGCCGTCCATACGTAAAAATATCTCCTCGAGAGGCGGCGCGCTGTCTCCCATGTACACAACGCGGTCGGCGCGCTGCTTGACAATGTCGCGATATCCCGGGTGAATATGCGCCATAATCGACCGCCCGATCAGCTCCGACGCGTTTTTGGCGCCAAGCAAACGAACCACCGCCCGGTTGACAAACACCAGCTTCATGTCCACCGAAATATAAATGCCGTCCGGAGCGGTATCCACAAGCAGACGGAAACGGTTCTCGCTTTCCTCAAGCGCTTTTCTCGACGCCACGCGCTCCGAAATATCGTGTACGATTGAATAGAGCAGCGTCTGCCCGCCCACCGTGATCGGCCCGCTGAAGGTCTCCACATCCACCACCTCGCCCGAAGCCTTTTTGTGCTTAAAAACGAAATGGTTCCGCTCTTCGGATATGGCGCTGGCCATCTCTGCATTGATCTGCGCTTTGCTGAGTATGTTGATCTCCGATATATTCATGCGAATCAGCGTGTCACGCTCCCAGCCGTAAAACAGGGAGGCAGCCGGGTTGGCATCCACGATGCGCCCGTTGTCCGGATTGATCAGCAGCATCGCGGCATGGTTATTGTAAAACAGGCTCTTATACCGGCTCTCAGCCTCAGCTAGCTTTTGCAGGTCTTCATTCCTCTGCCTCTGCCGCAGCAGCAAAGTACCCAGCAGCACCGTCCCAATCGGATAAATGATCATCACTGGCAGGGTGATTTCACTGAGAACCCACAAAGGGTCGGGCATAAAAACCATGCACATCAGCATCACCACATGGACGCTGATGCCCATCAGATACAGATAGAGAAAGCGGTATTTGGCGTTTCGGGTCTGCAGCTTCTTTCGCCAGATCAGACCGATCAGAAAAGACGCGGCAATCACGGAACAGCCGGTCAGCGTGCCTGCTCCGCCGATAAATACAATCCTGTAAACAATGGCCATCGCGGCCGCAATCACTCCCGGCACCGCGCCGAAGGTCAGTGCCGCCACGCTGATCATAATAGACCGCGTATCGAATGTGATGCCCGGCTCCAGCACATAAGGAAATGACATCACAAGCACACTGATCAGGCCGATCAGTATGCCGTTAATAACAGGAGAAATCTTTTTCCATCTGGCCGGCAGCAGGTAACTGATCTCATAGACAACCCCAAGAGCCAGCAGCAATGACGCGTTGTATATGAGCGCAATTTCTATCCTCTCCATAGGCACCCTTTCCCAGTAAACGTTCGCAGTAAAAGGCTCTCAAAAACTATATAAATAATATGATTATTGTATTAATACAACACTGCCATACCAATAACCTTCAAATTTACCCAGAAAAGATTAAAAAATGACAAAAAAACCGGCATGGGGAAAAACAGGTACGCCGACTGAATATTCATTAAAACGCATATGTCCTGATGTTCACATGTCCAGCAGCGCACGGACTTCATCGTCGGGCAGCTCCGCCAGCGGCCCGATTTGTCTCGCAATCGCTGTGATCATCGCGGCGTTCTCCACGGATTCCATTTTATTTAACGCGTCAACCACCGTTTTGCCCACTGCCAGCGCACCGTGGTTGGCAAGCAGCAGCACATCACGGCCTTTCGCCAGTATGGGCCGTATGCCGGCATAAATCTCATCGGAGCCCGGGCGTCCGTACGGTGCCACCTCGATCACTTTGTGATCCCACAGCATTTCGGCATGAGCTTTATTGACAAACGGCATGCCGCACATGGCATAAGCCGTCAGGTAAGGGGGGTGCGCATGGACGATGCCGCCGATGTCTCCCCGCATCGCGTAGACGGCTGTGTGCATCTTCAGCTCGGACGACGGTGTGCATTCACCATAGACCTGCTCCCCCTGCGCGTCGATCACGCAGATCATCTGCTCTGTCAGCCAGCCTTTCACTTTGCCGGCCGGCGTGATATATAGCAAGCCGTCTCGCTTGAGAGAAACATTGCCTTCGTACGCGTTTGCGAGTATCTTTTCATCCAGACGCCTGGCCACAGCCAACACATCATTTATCGCTCCCATATCCACTTTCATGCCAGAATTCCTCCCGTACTATACATGCTGATAATCTATAATGTCGCTCCGGCTGTTTTAAAAAATACGGCTTAAAAAAACGCCCGAAAAGGGCGCCGCGCAGCTTTTGCTGCCAATCATGTTTCAGTTATGACCGCCATGCAGGTGTCGTATTGAGCCAATACCCACAGCCGGCAGGCTCACGGCGCACGCTTTAATCTCGTCAATCTATTCCTTATGCTTTTGCCGCGCCGTTTGAATGGGCTGTCTGCCTCCGTTGCACCTGCCTGCCGCCATCTCCCAAACCCATGAATAATCTCCATCGGATGTCAAGCATTGCGCACACGCAAACAATACTGAATACTGCTCCCTTTTTTCGTTTCTTTTGTAACTCATATTTTCTTATGATATTTGAATTATACCGTCAAAATATGACACTGTCAACAATTATTCTGCATTTTTTCCAGCTCTATGGTTGCACAATCACAGATTCGGTATTATAGTTACATTATAAACTAAAATCTCGAGGCGTTATGGGCAGACACAAAGCTTCTGAGCTTACCGCAGACATGCGGCAAAAGGTGACGCTCGCGGCAGAGCTTTATTATGTGTACCAACTGACGCAGCGTGAAGTGGCTGCCCAGATGGGTATATCACGCGTGTGGGTGGGCAAGCTGCTGCAAAAAGCTGAGGAACTTGACATCGTGCGCATTGAAGTGTGCACCGGGTCAGCCGGTGAACGCAGCCTCGAGGAAGCGCTGATCCAAAAATACAATGTGAAACGCGCCAAGGTGGTTCACAGCCCGGAAGCGTCCATGGCTCTTCAAACCTGTGGGCGCGCCGCCGCTCATTATCTGACGGGCATATTGCGCAAAAGCGATCATATCAGTGTTTTCTGGGGCGAAACGCTCGCCGCTATGGTGTCGGCCTTCCTGCCGCTGAGCTTTCCGGAGGTAACGGTGGCGCCTTTTGTAGGCGGCATCGGGTTTGAAGCCCACGTGATTCCCAATCAGATTGCCTTCCGTCTGGCTGAGAAGCTGTCCGCACACATTCACCCGCTTCATGCGCCAGGTTATGTGGCCGGCCGTCATGAGCGTGACTTGCTGCTTGGCGATCCCACCATCCGCGCCGCACTTGAATCGGCCGAAAACGCCGACCTGCTGATCGTGGGCATGGGCGCCCTGCGGCACCCCACGCTGGTGCGCACCGGCAGCGTGTCAGACCGGGAGTTCTCAGAGCTGGAAGCGCTGGGAGCCATCGGCGATGTCTCGCTTCATTTCATGGATTGCCGCGGCCGCATTGTCAGGCACAGTGTTCACGACCGGATGATCAGCGCGGATCTGGAGCGCACACGGCACCGGGCACGAGAGGTGATCGGCGTGGCCTGCGGAAAAGAAAAGGCCAGAATCTGGCATGCCGCGTTGACCGGCGGATGGATTGATACCGTAATCACCGACGACGCCGCAGCCGCCGAGATGCTGTGCCTTTAGACATCGCGGCATTTGCTGTG
>CAZNVX010000179.1:0-6419 GCA_964576225.1 uncultured Christensenellaceae bacterium | reverse complement strand
ACGCTCTACCATCTGTTGCAAAACAAGCATACGCCGCCGGTCTATAAAAAACTGTACGAGGCGCCAAAGGCGCACTTCCTGCCCACTTGCGCAATTGTGTTTATGGGTGTGGATTGCGACATCCGGGAACCGCAGCGGGCCATCAATATCAAGCGCAAGGAACCGGTGACGCTCGCCGGCACTGAAATGAACACCGTGTCACTGTTGAGCTACGCCTTCGACAAAACACTGGCGCCTCCGGGCAGAACGGTGATGGCGAGCTTCTATGGCGCGGACTACGACAAGTGGCATGCGTTGCACACAGACAAGGAGGCGTACGGGCGTGAGAAGCAGCGGCTCATCGATGACGCTGTTGCGGCACTGACACAGCGTTATCCGGAGGCTGCAGGCAAAATAGAGCGCACAGATGTGGTAACTCCCGAGACATATGTGCGTTACTGCAACGCATGGCGCGGCGCATGGATGAGCTGGGGCAGCGGCGGCAAGGGTGTGCCGCAGTATTTCCCGGGAATGGTGCCGGGGCTGGAGGGCTTTATCATGGCGGGCATGTGGACATTGCCGCCGGGTGGGCTGCCGGGCGCAGCGGCTGCGGGTCGGTTTGCCGCGCACCGCATCTGCCTGAAGGAAGGCATTGAGTTTATGGCGGATTAATGCATGTCTGGAAATGAGCGGTACAGAGGCACAGGTATGACAGCTTGTGCCTCTTTTCAATACAGCGGACAAAAGGAATATAAAGAGCCCGCATAGCTTTGGGCAATAGTGTATAGATATTCTAAATAATGAGAAGCTATGGTTAAGACTATTGTGAAAAGGAGCCTTGACTATGGACTTGACGACTCAGAATAAATCCGCAGAAGATGCCAAAAAAGCTCAATTGGAGTATTTTCAAACCGGACACGAGAATACAAAACTGACAACCAATCAGGGGCTGAATGTGTCCAATACAGCGGACTCGCTCAAAGCCGGCACGCGCGGCCCGACATTGTTGGAGGATTTCCACTTTCGTGAGAAAATGACACATTTCGACCATGAACGGATACCCGAACGCGTGGTGCATGCGCGGGGCTTTGGTGTTCATGGCTTTTTTCAGGTATATAAGCCGATGAGTGATTACACGATGGCTGCTTTTCTCCAGGACCCATCGGTTATTACCCCGGTGTTTGTCCGCTTCTCTACCGTCGTGGGGTCGCGCGGAAGCGCTGATACCGTGCGCGATGTGCGTGGATTCGCGGTGAAGTTTTATACTCAGCAGGGGAACTACGATTTGGTGGGCAACAACATTCCGGTGTTCTTCATACAGGATGCCATTAAATTCCCGGATGTGGTGCACGCCATCAAGCCGGAGCCGCACAACGAGATACCTCAGGCGTCTGCCGCACATGATACCTTCTGGGATTTCGTCGTGTGCAACCCTGAGACCGCGCACATGATCATGTGGCTGTTGTCAGACAGAGCGATACCGCGCAGTTTCCGGATGATGGAGGGATTTGGCGTCAACACCTTCCGGCTCGTCAACGAACAGGGGGAGGGGCGGTTTGTCAAGTTCCACTGGAAACCGATGCTGGGCGTGCATTCGCTTGTGTGGGACGAGGCTCAGAAAATCGCTGGGAAAGACCCTGACTTTCATCGGCGCGACTTATGGAACGCGATCGAGACGGGCAACTATCCGGAATATGAGTTTGGCATACAGGTGATTGAGGAGAAAGACGAATTCAATTTCGACTTTGACATACTCGACCCCACAAAGATCTGGCCGGAGGAGCTGGTACCGGTTCAGATCATCGGCAAACTGACGCTCAACCGCAACGTCGGCAATTTCTTTGCGGAAACGGAGCAGGTGGCGTTCCATCCGGGCAACGTGGTGCCGGGCATTGATTTTAGCAACGACCCACTGCTTCAAGGCCGTCTCTTTTCTTATCTTGACACACAGTTGATCCGGCTGGGCGGACCAAACTTTCATGAAATTCCCATCAATCATCCGGTTGCGCCCATCCATAACAACCAGCGTGACGGATATCATCGCATGAGGATCGATACGGGTGTCGTCAGCTATTCACCCAACTCATTGCAAAATGACCAGCCGATGCCGGTTCCGGGTGACCAGGGAGGTTACATCCACTATGCGGAGAAGGTGGACGGACAGAAGATACGAGACCGAAGCCCAAGCTTTATCAACCATTTCGGGCAGGCCACGCTGTTCTGGAACAGCATGTCGGCCGCGGAAAAAAGGCATATTGTCGAGGCGTTCCATTTCGAGGTGGGCAAAGTCAAGGACAAGGCGATCAGGCAGCGCGTGGTGGACATGTTTAACCTTGTGGACGGAGACCTGGCCAATCAGATTGCCGCCGGCATCGGCGCAGCGCTGCCGTCCAACCCGCCCGCACCCAATGATATGTCGGCAATTTCACCCGCTCTCAGTCAGGAGAATACGGCCAAGTCGGCCCAATCCAGGATCATCGCTATATTGGCCGAGGAGGGGTTTAAATTCGACGAAGTATCCGGCTTGATGGACTTTTTGAAAAATGCCGGCGTTCAGTCGGAAATCGTCTGCAGCCGTCAGGGTGTGATTGCCGCCGAAGACGGACGACAGATTGAAGCCGCGCAAAACTACAGAACCACAGCCGCCGTGCTTTATGACGCAGTGTTTATTCCGGGCGGGAAAAAGCACAAAGCGACGCTGGAAGGGCAAAACGAGACAAAGCAGTTCCTGACGGACATGTTTATGCATTGTAAAACCATCGGCGCTGTCAGCGAAGGCGTTGACCTGCTGTCCACTGTCAAGCCTGTGAACCTGGTAGCGGAGCCTTTTGGGTTCACGGATGAGCTGGCCAATTTGCAGGGGGTTGTCGTGGAGCGGAGCGTGGGTGACCTGAATGCGTTCTGCCTTGAGTTTCTAAACGCTGTTGCCGCACACAGACATTGGACGAGGTATGTGACCGTTTAGTACCCGCCGCTCTGACCTCCCTTGGTGACCAGGGGAGGTTTTTATATTCCACCAGAAAATCTTAACGCATCCGCTTTAATTCGTGCCTGCCACACGCGCAGCTCGACAAGAAAATCAACATGCCCTGTGCATAATATTACGTGGCCATCATGCCGATCAATTCTTTTGGGGGGCTAAATATGAACTACACGCTTATCAACGCATTTTTAAAGCTGCTCGAATGCTATAGATACAGGCTCACGCCTCAGCAATACAAAACACTTCGGGGGCAGGCTGTCACGGGAGATGTGGCCGCAGCCAGGAAGGGGTTGGATCGGCTGGTCCGTCACTAATTTTTTTTATCCGCAGGACTATTCGGCGAACAGCCGCATATAAATGTCAGAGACAAAAACCACGGAGACAAAGAAGTGAAAAGAATATCTGCAATTTTTACAGACCCGCCAAACGTGTGGGGGCTCAAAGGCGAGCCGCAGCTTTGGGAAGAATTTAAGACGCATTTTACAGACCGAAACACGCCGCCTACAGAAGAAAAGTTCTTGGAGGAGCTTTACGATACCTTTGAAAAGCTGACCGGCAGATCAGTTGAATCGGACAGATTTATATTCGTAAAAAGGTATTATCGGGGCGGCATAACCAGCGGCCTGGTGGATCCTTGGAACTGGCGGGCTGTGGTGATCCCGGCGCTGACGCGTCGATTCCGTGAACACAAAGACACAAACTAACAGGCCGGATATCATTATTGTGGAGCCGGAAGGCGGCTTTCGGTTATTGCAGCGACTTTTGATCGGATGCTTAGGTTGCCGAATGACTCATTTTCTGAGCCCATGCGACAGCAGGATAGATTACATTTGGGTTTTCGGCATCAACACGGACAGAGACGAGCCTGCCGGGAGATACCAAGCGCTGCGCGCGTTTGTCCACCAGCCACACGGCGGACGCCCGATACGGCATGCCCTGCAGCGGAATGATTTCAAGCGACAGCGAGACGCATGCTTTGTCATCATCGAAAGCCCCGTTTGACTCTATCACCAAGGCGTCTGCCCATTTATTGGCCTGCGTGCTGTTTTCCTGTTCCTGCGGGCTTTTCCGGCGTTGTCTGGCAGTCTCGGCAACGTTTAGACGCAGCAGAATGAGCATGGCGAAAACCGCTGCCACGATTATTACGGCAACCACAATGACAATGGTGGAGCCCATGGACTGCATCCTCCTCGCTTGATGCCTCATGATATCATGGGTGATGTAAAGGGGCAAGGAGGATGTCCGATTCAGCTAAGCCATGGAATCGCAAGACAAGGGATGCTTGTTTATGCGAAGGCGCGCATTGACAAAAAGCGAACGACCGCCATAAACCTGCCATGGTTAAAATAGATAGAAGGATGTCGCCTTCTCAAGTTTTTTGCGAGGGATATTTATGTTACATGTCTTGCCGCTTTTCTGGACAAAGTAAATAACGGAGGTGATATATTGAAATCAAAGAACAAAAGCGTGTTTGAAATACTCAGGCAGGCGAAAGAGGATAAAAGAACGGACGTGGAAGAAGGGAAGCTCTCGAAGAGAGAGAACAGCGCAGAGCAGAACGGAGAGGACTTTTAAGCGCGAGACGTGAAAGGGCCAGGGACACCTGGTTCCTTTCAATATCAGCTGATGATGGCTGATCATGGGTCTGATGGCTCAAAAAAAGAAGAGCGTATTGCCCTTCTCTTTTTTAAGCGCATCCTTAGAACCGCGAACGGGACTGAGGTTGGCTCTGGGCTTCGGGCATATTGTCCGACGCGTACTGTAACATTTTTCTGACCATGCTGCCGCCGATACGGCCGGCGTCGCGCGCCGAGAGGTCGCCATTATCGCCGGGTTTCAAATTAACACCGATTTCGCTGGCTACCGTGTGCTTCATTCCGCTAAGTTTCCAGTTGCTTCTCGCCACGTTATTCACCTCCTTATGCTTTTATTTTCCCGTTTTTTGTTCAAAAAATGCAGATGGTTAAAAAAGGCAGACTGGGACGATGCTGTGCAGAAAAATTTTCAATAAACCTTGCCCAGAGCGCGTTGACAATTCATGCCGGCGCGTTTATTATTACCATAACAGATATATGCTAACTAAATATAGATAATAAGCATATAATACATAGGAGGCTGAGTATGCGTGATAACCGACGCTGTGATGGGCCGATGCAGCGCATCATCGAGGTGTGCTTGTTGGTGCTGCTGTGTGAACCGGAGGGTGATCGCTGTCATGGCTATGTGCTTGGTGAACGTTTACATCGTTTTGGCTTTGACGACAGGGAAATCAGCGTGAGCACGCTCTACCGGACGCTGCGCGGCATGGAGGAAGCGGGGTGGGTGCACTCCAGTTGGGCCGCTGGCGGGCCGGGTCCTCAGCGGCGTGAATATGCTGTGACGGAAGCGGGGCGCGCGGCGCTCGACGAATGGGCGGGCGTGCTGCAAAAGCGGCTTGAACGCATCAATCTGGTGTTAAGCGCATATTCACAGCTGGGGCGCGTGCCAATTGTGACTGAATCGGGCTCAGATGTTCGGCGAAAGCCTTCTGGAAAACGAGAAAGGAAGACCGGCCAAAAAGTTAATATAACGCTTTTGGAAACGGATACAGATGAGGATACGAGAACGAAAGCCACATCAGAGCGGGAGGCGGAAACCCTGAATGAATATTGGGATTGACACGATTATCTTTTATTCCGCGGCTGTGGTCTTGATCATTGTATCTCTGCTGAAGAATCCGAGGAAAACCAAGGCCGCGTTTATAAAAGCATGGAAAGCATTTGAAAATATTCTGCCGCAGTTTATCGGCATTATGGTTATCATTGGCGTGGTGTTGTCCATTTTAGACCCCAAAACGATCAGCGGAATCATTGGCGCGAAATCGGGCTGGATGGGGGTAATTATCGCTTCGGTGGTCGGTGCGGCGACGTTGATGCCCGGCTTCGTTGCTTTCCCAACGGCGGCGTTGCTGCTGGCTGGTGGTGCGGGCTATATGCAAATCGGTGCGTTCGTCAGCTCGCTGATGATGGTGGGTGTGGTGACGCTGCCGGTAGAATTTCAGGTTCTTGGAAAAAGGGCAGCCCTGCTCAGAAACGCGTTTGCTCTGGCATTTTCGTTTGTGGTGGCCTTTGTGATTGGAAAGGTGATGGGGGAAATATGACAGGACAGGAAAACAAGCCACAGGACACCATTCCTGCTCCAACGGGCAGGCCGGACGGCATTAGGCCTGAAGCACAGGCGCATGCCATGAAACCGAACAGAGCGGGGAAACCAGCAAAGAAGAGTATATGGAGACGCTATGTGTTTGCATTTTTTTCGGTTGCGGTTATTGCAGCGCTCGTGCTTTTTCTGCCCGATGTGGGCGTGCCTGCCGCCGCGCGAACGTTGAACGGCTTTAAGGAGATGCTGCTGGTGTTACCGCCGATATTTGTGATGCTGGGTCTGCTTGACGTGTGGGTTCCGCGTGAGACGATGGTTC